>JBPCSC010000001.1:0-2319 GCA_051007495.1 Methylococcaceae bacterium
CACCTACCGGGTCATAGGCAGTGCCGATGCCTACAGTTGGACGGTCAATGCCTCAGGTGATGTGGTGCTGACCGACACGGTGACGGATGCCGCCGATACGGTAGATGGCGGTGATGAAGGCGTGGATGTGCTTCGTAACATCCAGGCCATTCAATATGTTCGGCCCGATGGCAGCATTGAATCGACCGTCCAACTGGATGATTACGGCAATGCGCCCGATGCCGGCAATACCGCCATACAGTACGGTGAATGGTTCTCCGGTCGCGCTAATTTTTATGGTGATCTGGACTACTTCAAGTTACAAACCACGGCCGGGCAGAAGGTGGTGTTAAGTGGTGGCTCCGGGGAGGGCGATTTGGCCTCTGCCAGTAATTCATACGGTATTCAGGGACAAAATACCTACCTGTATTCCGGTTACACACAAACTCTGACCTGGACGACCACCGCGCTGGAAGATGTCGTTTGGCGCAGTCGCGGGTTGTCCTCGTCCAGCCCAATGGTTTCCAGAGGTTATAGCTTCATCGTGCGCCGGGAACTCGATGGCACCGATGGCGCCGACACACTCGATGCCGGCAGCGATTACGAATACCTGGTCGGCGGGGTAGGCAACGATACCCTGAACGGTTCCGTGCGTTCCGATTATCTGGACGGAGGCGCAGGCAATGACCAATTCACGGGGGGCCGTGGCAATGACCAACTGCTAGGCGGGGGCGGCACCGCCAATGTAGCGGTATTCAGCGGAAACAAGGCCGATTACTCCGCAACGTGGTTGGGTAACTACAACCTAGACCTGCGCCTGTCCGACAATGTGACCGGGCGCGACGGTACCGATACGCTGGCAGGAATACAAATCCTTCGCTTTGCCGATGGCGATGTGGTGCTGGATGCCGAACCGAATGAGCCGAGTTCGGTCGGTGCGGTCAATATCGGCCAGACCTTGACAGGCTCCCTGCCGGTAACTGGGGACGGGACTTGGGCTGATGTCGATTACTTCCAACAGAAATTCACTGCCGATATTTCGACCAGTACCACACTCCGCCTCAGTGTTGAAACCCGTACTGGCACGAGTGCCTATTCTGGACGTTTGTACATTCAGTTTTTCGCCGCAGGTTCCAGCGAGGCTCTGACCTTCAGAAATGTGTCCGGTAGCGGAGACATCAGCCGGTTTGAGTTTTCTTCATACCCAGGCACCCAACAAAGCTGGATCCTCAGCCCCAAACTCTGGGGAAGCAGCACCGATTTCTTGAACATGGCGCAAAGAGCCGATGTTAAAGTCTGGGGCTATGCCTACAACACAACCGCCGCAGTGGGCGAACTCGCACCGTATACCCTCAGGCTTGATCGGGTGCTGTATGGCACCACCGGTGCCGACACCCTGACCGGTGACGGTGTTTCCGGGTACATCGACCTGCGTGACGGCAACGACAGTTTCGCTGGCAGTGCGCTTGCCGAGCAAATCATCGGTGGGTCCGGCGACGATACCCTGAATGGCGGGGCCGGTGACGATACCTTGACCGATGCCAGCGGGCTTAACAGCCTGGCTGGAGGAGAAGGGGATGACCTGATCGATGTCTCCGCCAGTGCCACACCCACCGCCACCATTGACGGCGGCAACGGCACCGATACGCTAAAAATAGCCAGCGCGACCGACTGGGCCGGCTTGAGTGTCTCCGGCATGGAAGTGCTGGACGGCAGCGGCGGATACACCAGCCTGAGTCCACAGCAAGTGGTGGCCAAGGGATTCACCACCGCACAAAACCTGAGCTTTAGGCTGGCACCGACTCTGGCCAGCGGCGGTACTCTGGATGCCAGCAGCCTGTCCGGTCATTTCAATCTGCGTGGCAGCAACCAGAGCGACACCCTGATCGGCAATGCCGGCAACAACACCATTTACCTGAGTTCTGACACGGCCGGTGGTGCAGGGCTGGCGGCTGACACGGTGGTGGCCGGGGACGGTGATGACCGCATTGTGCTGCAAACCCAAGGATGGCGATCGTGGAATGAGTTTTTCTCTGCCGTCGATAACACCACTCAAACGTATGCACTCCAGGCCAGCCTGGACGGTGGTGCGGGTTCGGATCGGCTGGAACTGAATTTTTCCGACGGGGTTAGTGCCTATAATGCTTGGGGGGGGTATATTTATCAAAACCCCTGGAAACTGGATCTGTCGGCTGTCGTGCTACACGGGGTTGAAAACCTCAGCGTTACGAATAACAGCCGTTATCCGAATGCCAGCCCCAGCGAACTGATCCTCACTGCGGCTCAACTCGCTGCCCTCACAACCACTTCCGGGCTGCCGGCAGTGGCCGTCATCGGGGG
>JBPCSC010000002.1:0-5047 GCA_051007495.1 Methylococcaceae bacterium
GTGCTCCTTTCAGCAGACCTTTTTTGACACTTACAATACAACGGTCAGCCGTTACCATTTGAATGGCTTATTGTTAGCCGGTGCCCCAGGCAGCGGTAAGACGTTTATGACACTGGCTTTAGCGGAATGCTTGAATGCAGGGCGAGTCATCGTCATTTGCCCTAAACCGGCTTTAGAACGGGTCTGGATCGATACGATCCAGCAACTGTACGTACACCCCCAGACGTATTGGGATAGCGGTCAGGTAACGAGTCATCGGGATCAGCGGTTTGCAATTTACCATTATGAAGCCCTGGATAAAGCCCTTGCCAGCGTTGAATCGCTTTACCACGATAAGACCTGCATCATCCTGGATGAGTCGCATAACTTCAGTGACCTGAATGCGGTGCGTACGCAACGCTTCATTCAACTCTGTCAACAAGTTAAGGCCAAGGATGTGGTTTTAGCCTCCGGTACACCGATCAAGGCCTTGTCGGTTGAAGCCATTCCAATTTTTCGAGCGATTGATCCCTTATTCACTGATGACGTCATCCCGTCTTTTAGGAAGATTTTCCAGGGTGAAGCCAATCGGGCGACTAAGATCTTAGCCGAGCGTCTTAACCTGGTGTCGCACAAAATCGAAAAAGATGAGTTAAAGCTCAGTAAACCCATCTTTCAAGACATCGTGATTCAAATGCCGGACAGTGATCGGTACACCTTAATCGCCCTAAAGTCAGAAATGGAGAAGTATGCCAGTCAGCGGGTACAAGAATTCAAGAAGGAGTATCCTCAGTATCGTAAAGTCTTCGATGACTGCATTCAGATTGCCTATGTCCGATACATGAGCCTCATCACCAGCAGCCGCATGCGAGAAGCCGCCAATGTCCAACATCAAGAGTATTTGAAAACAGTGGATCAGATCGTCCAGGCGCATGACAAAGGGACGCTCATGTACATGGCAACAGAGATGGCTTATTGCACCCGGTATGAAAAAGAGGTGCTCATCCCTTACCTGCCCGATGCCGAATATCGAAATAAGTTCAAAGAGGCCAAATCCATCGTTAAGTACTATAAACTGAAAGTACGGGGTGAATGCCTGGGGGGTATTTTAGGCCGGCGACGGATCGAAGCCCATGCCGCGATGGCCCGCTACATTGACTACGAGGCAATCATTAACAGCACGGAAAAGAAAACCATCTTTTTCAGCTCTTTCATCGAAGTCATCCAAGCGGCAGAAGCGTGCTTAAAAGAATTACGGTATCAGTCTCTCGGCGTTTATGGTAAAGCCACCCGCCAACTCAGTCAAATCGTAAAAGAGTTTGAGGTGAATCCATTAGCCAACCCCCTATTGGCCACGTATGCCTCTCTATCGACCGCAGTACCGCTGGTCATGGCCGATACGTTGGTGATGATCAACCCACCTTACCGCGATTATGTCTTACAGCAAACGGTGAGTCGTATCAATCGGTTAGGTGCCACCACCCAGACGTATTGTTACACCTGTATTTTGGATACCGGCACTGAACCGAATATTAGCAGCCGTACGGTCGACATCCTCAAATGGTCGCAAGACCAAATTGAACAAATCCTGCAAATTCAGTCGCCGTATAAACTGGAGGAGGATCCTGAAATGACCGAATTGCCCGCTCTGGAAGAACTCCATATCCCGGACATCCAGGGCCTTTACCAAACGGATCTGGTAGCGGCATCCCCTACGGCCCTAATGTCAAAATGGCATGGGTGGTAAAAAATACAAACATACCCTTTATGAAATAGGACCTAAAAGTCCAATCTGTTCTTCTTTTATTGACTGCATGAGGTGATTATGTCTCTTTCTTCTTGGTGGCACCATTTGGTTCACGGCTTTTCGTCCGATACCCCAGTGATCGTTATACCGCCCGTATTGACGCTGATTCTAACGGAAGATCTTACCGATCAGCAGTGCGAATGGCTGTCCCTGCAAAATGGGGCTGTCGTAGACCTTAGTTGCATCCGTGAATCGCTCGATACGTTGTACTGCTTGGATCCCGCCGTACACCCCTATCACGATGAGTTGGTAACGGGCGTAGAATTCAACCCGTTCCGAATCGCACATTACATGGTTACAACATTGTTCGAATCAGGCAATACCCATGTCATACTGATCGACGACATCACGCCACAGTCGTCCTGCGTGGATACGGTATGGTGGCCGTATTGCCGTGAACACGATATCCAACTGGATGTCCTCGAAGATGATGGTACCCGTAGTGTTTTTTGTGAATCTGCGTCGTGAGTACTTCTTTATAAAAACACGATAAGTCGATTGACACTACCGTCGAGCAAAACGCCAATGAGTTTTGGCGGCTGCATGTCAAAGGCTCAACGAGTTGGTTCGATCGCCTAGAAATTCACCACCGCCACTAAAAACACGGCCGCATAATGCCTGATGAGCTCTATAGAGCTCATCAGGCGTTGTGCCCCGTAGGACTATTTGGAGCTATTATGGTCATTGAGAACCAAGAACAATTTATTGCCTTTTTGGCCGTCATGTCGTACAATAAACAAAAGGGCACGGAGTATGATCCCAAAGACTTTACAGTGACCTCCATCACCCCTAATCAAAATACAGCGGTCGCATATGAGGTCTACGGCCAACCCAGTTTATCTACCCTTGAGCTGCATCTACGGTTGTATTGCAACTACACCGACAGTGTTAATAGGGTCGAAGATTATTTGTTTGTTGAGTCGCATGAAGATTATACCGGCACCCGCATCAATGTCTTCAGTGGGTATACCTTACTGAATGCAGATTTTCTAGCATATACCAATAACGTCATTCGACAAAACGATCCACTCATCTTAAATAATCCGTCATTGCTTCCGTACTTCTTAGAAGAGAATGGGGTGGTATTCATTCGCCTGGAGGACGGTACTTATTTGTTAGATGAACATGCACCCAGTACCGTCTAAACAGTCTAATACATAGTCTGCTATGGTATGAGATATTGCAGCATCCTGCTTAATATCTAAGCTTCTGTCCTTCTTACTTTAGCCTATAGGTAATACAATGGCCTTTATTCAAATCGCTCGCGTTAACGCTCTGCCCGCTACCCTTGAAGCCAATACCCTTTACATGGTTAAATCAGCCACCACTGGCCTGATGGAAATGACCGTAACCGGTAACAGCGCTTCTGAAGTACGTCACCTGATCAATGAAGCTGAAATTCAGACCATGATCAACAACAGTGTATCTGCATTCAGCAACATCCGTCTGACTGCCGATATTACTGCCCGTGACGCACTGTCGCTGGATCACAACTCCATCATACTGGTTGCTGATGCCACTGGCGACACAACTGTTAACGCTGGCGCTGCGCTGTACTTCTATGACGCGGTAGGCAACAGCTTTACCAAGATCAGCGAATATGAATCCATGGATGTCGTTCTGGATTGGTCTGCCATCCAGAACAAGCCCACCAGTTCAGTAGCGGACATTGATGACGCGGTTGCTCGTAAGCACAGCCACGCCAACATCTCTACGCTGGATGTACTGACCCAGGATGCTAATGGCAACCTGCTGGTTGACGGTTCTTATCCGAAGACCTACATCGGCACCACCGAGTGGTAAGTTGATGGCGTGTGGCCTGACGATTTCGGTCAGGGCCGATAGCTCGCTGTCGCGTTCTTGACTTGTATCGTAATGAAGCCCTCATGGTGCTATCGGTGGCCTCAGGGCTGCCGATAGCACTATATTCTGCCTTTACTTTTTTAATGGAGATTTTTCTATGACCATGCTTTCTATTGAGCGCGTGACTTCACTACCGGGAACATTGTCGGCCTCGACGATGTATATCGTTAAGGATCTGTCTGATACAAACCTGGCTGAAATCGTTGTCACCGGCACGGTGGTAACCGAAGTCCGTCACGTCATCAACCGTGCAGATTTGCTGGGCGACACAGCGGCGTTGGCTCACGGTACAGCAGCCATCGGTACTTCTTTGAAATTGGCCCGTCAGGATCACGTGCATCCGTTGCAAACGACGGTAACAGGCAATGCCGGTACTGCGACGAAGTTAGCGACGGCTCGCTCGATTGCGATGACCGGTGACGTATCGTGGTCGATTTCATCGTTCGACGGCAGTGCTAACGTTACGGCAGCCGGCACATTGGCCAATACGGCAGTAACGGTTGGGAGCTACGGGGCGACCAGTAAAACACTGAGTATTACCGTTGATTCAAAAGGTCGTTTGACCGCTGCATCTGAATCTGCCATTGCGATCGACTGGTCGCAGATTACTTCCGGTAAACCGACCACGCTGAGTGCTGCCGGTATTACGGATGCAGTACCGCTGGCAGGCGGCACCATGACCGGTCTGTTGACTTTGTCTGCAGATCCGACTGCTGCTCTGGGTGCTGCGACCAAGCAATACGTTGACAGCATGGCAACCGGCCTGGACTTCAAACAGTCTGTCCGCGCCATTGCGACATCGAACATTGCGTTGAGTGGTTTGTTGACCGTTGACGGCATCACCCTGGTGGCCAATGACCGCGTACTGGTCACGGGTCAAACCACTGCATCGGCTAACGGCATATACGTGGCCGCATCCGGAGCATGGGCACGGGCCACCGATGCGGATTCCAATACTGAAGTGACCGCAGGCATGTTCTGCTTCGTTGAAGAAGGCACCACGTATGCGGACAGTGGCTGGGTATTGGCTACCAATGCACCCATTGTAGTAGGAACGACTGCACTGACCTTCACCCAGTTTAACGGCTTGGCACAGGTTACGGCAGGCACGGGTCTGAGCAAAGCCGGTAATACCCTCTCGATCACCAACACGGCTGTAACTGCCGGCAGCTACGGCACCGCCAGCAATACCACGACCTTCACGGTGAACGCACAAGGTCAATTGACGGCAGCGGCAGCAACCCCTATTGCAATCGCTTGGTCACAGATCACCTCCGGTGCACCGACCTCATCGATTGCTAACATTGACACGGCGGTTACCAATTCACACACCCACGCTAACAAAACCCAATTGGATTTGCTTACAGTCGATGGCAACAACGACCTGAAGTTCAATAG
>JBPCSC010000003.1:0-1495 GCA_051007495.1 Methylococcaceae bacterium
GGATAAGCTGATCCGGAAAGGCGTAGCGAGCCACCGGAACCCCGAGTCATGGGTTGGACTGTCCGTGAGGGCAGCGACTAAGCGTTGACAGGGGAAAGCATAGGCTCGGTATTGAGCCCCGAAATCAAAGTTGGGAAAGGCCAAGGCGGTCGAGCTTACAATGTAGGTTCTGACAAGGCCATTAGTATCACCGACTTGGCTCACCTTGTGCGAGATATTCTTTCCCCCCAAAAAGCGGTTCATATTCTTGGCAAAGCGGGAGCAAATGGACTAAGGTCACGTTACATGCCTGATATTACCCGCGTCCGGTTAGAATTAAGTCTTGAAGTTACTATATCGTTGGATGATGCGATTAGGGCTTACAGCATTAGTTAAAGGGTATCCACTTTGTTTTGACTCAGTTTCGGCCTTTCGTCTGATTTCCCCATCACCCTCCGTTCAATAGTCATCCCAATGACTCGTCCTCGCTTATCCTCATTTCTAACCGCTGCCTTCATCGATCAAGACCGGGGCTATAGTGAGCACTTTGGTTAACTGGATAACGGCGGCTTCGTCCTCACTAAGACAGCAGGGGACAGACTCTGTTTTCTGTGTTGTAATCGCCATTTCTTCTCAAAAAACTGAAGCGACTATGCCCACTATCAGCATGTTTTACGGATTGATCATTCGTATGTTGTTCATGGACACGAAACAACATCACTTGCCGCACCTTCATGTGGAATATCAAGGCGCAGAGGCGGTGGTGTCGATACCCGATGGCGTGATCCTTGAGGGCGATCTGCCACCTAAAAAATTACGCATACTCCAAGCCTGGATAGCGATTCATGAGGATGAATTGATGGCTGATTGGGCTTTGGCCGTGAAAGGCGAACCCATTTTCAAGATTGAGCCTTTACGTTGAGGAGGGGGGATATGATTAGGGTGTCTTCGGTTACCGTGGAATCCAAGTTTACTTTGCTATTGACTTTTTCCAACGACACGCAACGTCGATTTGACATGACTCCTTATTTGCACTTACCGGTTTATCAACCGCTGCAAAATCCAGGTTTTTTTGGCTTGGCGCGGGTTGACTACGGTACTGTCGTTTGGCCCGGTGAAATCGATATTGCCCCTGAGACTCTCTATGAACTTTCAGTCGAATGCCGTGGTATTTGTTAAATGGTTAAAAAAAGACACCCAGTGCGCCAGGATAAGCTGATCCGGAAAGGCGTAGCGAGCCACCGGAACCCCGAGTCATGGGTTGGACTGACCGTGAGGGCAGCGACTAAGCGTTGACAGGGGAAAGCATAGGCTAACCACGATAAACGCGAGTCCTGAGACGGTTCCCCGGAGTCCAAGGCCCGAAGCATGTGTGGATGTCTCTAATCACGCCTCACACAACGCAAGGTAAGCTGGATACTGGACACGGACATCAGTGCAGTCTTCGACAGAGTAGACCATGAGTGGCTGATGAAATTCGTATCCCATCGGATAGCGGATCGACGGATACTGAGAC
>JBPCSC010000004.1:0-12205 GCA_051007495.1 Methylococcaceae bacterium
GGATGACGGCATCCCGGGTTTTTTCGTCGACCAGAAACCCGTCTTCGGTAATAAAACCTTTTACTTAAGTCGCGTTATAACCCCTAATCAGGTTAATAAGTCGCTACGCGGAAATCTTTATTGAATCGGGTTTCCACACCCGAAGGCTGGAAAAAGAAAAGCCCCCCGAACAGTCGCTTCATCCTGCGCTTCAGGGTTTATCATTCCCGCCAAACCCTGCGATGCCCGGCGCGACTGAACGGGAGGGTGGGTTTTACCAGACGGTGTGCTATTCGATATGAAGATTTTGTTGAGTATAATCAAGCTAGATAACAATCCCTAATCCCTAATCCCTAATCCCTGCTTCAATAACTCAGCCTCAAACCCAACTGGGCGGCGCGTCCGGGTTCCGGGGCGAAATTGCGCAGGTATGAAGTGGAATTGCGGATGTTTTCATCCAGCAAGTTGGTGGCCTTGGCAAATACCAGTATCTCCGCTGCTGTCCATGCCTTGATTTGATACTGGGTTCCCAAATCAAGCCGCACGTATCCTGAAGTGGGGGTTTCCCGTACACCGGGGTTGTTTTGTGCCTCGCCCCGCGTCAGGCGCAAGTGGGTTGACCAGTGATCGTCGCAGGCATAATCCAGTTGCATACCGTAACGTAACGGCGGCATGCGAGGAACGTCCTGGCCGTTGGCGAACGCGCCACGGGTAAAATCGCTGAACAAGGTGATATCCAGCATACCGTGGTGGTTTTCCATGAGCGGAAATACTAGCTTGCCTTCGTAGCCCATGAATGTCGCATCCGCCTGACGGGTGGTGAGTATCGGCAGACCTGCTGCCTCGCCCTCACTGAGTTGCCCGGTATAAGCCAGATAAATGTAATCACTCACCCAGTTGTGAAACAGGTTGAATTCAGCCTGCATCCACGATTGCCGGAAGCGATAGCCCAGATCCAGGTTGTAGCCGATTTCCTTGTTAAGCTCAGGATTACCGATTTCATAACTGCGGGTGGCGTGGTGTACGCCGTGGGTGTAAAGCTCTTGAACCTGCGGTGCCCGCTGGGATTGGGTAAAGGCCAGGTTCAGTTGCTGGGCCGGGTTGATGTGCCACAAGGCCGAAGCCGATCCACTGACGGGCACGTCGTTGCGGGTTTCCAGCCCCAGTGGGGCTATGGATTGATGCTCTACCCGTGCGCCCCATTCGTAGGTCATGGCACCTGCGTCCAGCGTTTCTAACGCGAATACGCCGTAGGTATCTATGAGTGAGGCCGGTACTACGGCTTCTTCACCGTAGGCGATAAAATCGCTGCTGACGGACTGAAACCCGACGACTCCCCGCACTGCCCCGATGGGCTTGTGAACCAGTTCCATGCGGCTTTCGTAGCTTTGGTTTTGCCAGGTGGTGCCGGGGGTGCGGCCTTCCAGTTCAACGTGTCGGTAATCGGTGTAGCCGAATTTGAGTTTGAGGGTTTCCGCCAGACGAAATGGTTGACGCAAGCCGGTTTTGAAGTCGTAACGGGTTTGCTGCATGTTGACGGCGATAGGCTCTGAGCCTGACCCGTCGGGCGGGATGCCGTAGAGGTTGTCCAGATGATTGACCGCTACCCCGGCATAGGCTTGTTCACCCACCCAGGACGCACCGACACTGCCGCCTCGGGCACGGGCGTAGCTGTTGGGTAGGCGGCCCTGGCTGTTGTGCAACTGCGGCAGTTCGGCCAGTGCCGGGTCGTAGGCGCGAGCGGCCGGTTCGTCCAGGGCAGAACCGCCAATAGTCACGTCACCGCTGTCGCGGAAAAATCCGTCTACGTGATACGCCAGTTGTTTGGCTCCGCCTTCCAGCTTAAAGGTGCTGCTGGTTTGATCCAGGGCTGAATCGTAGCGTTGCTCGGCCGCTCCGCCCACGGGGTGTGCGGGGCTTTGTTCGGGTATCCGCCCGTCAATCACATTCACAACACCGCCCATGGCTCCGCTGCCATACAACAAGGTGGCCGGGCCTCTCAGCACTTCCACTCGTTCTGCCAGAATGGGTTCGATACCATTGGCATGATCCGGGCTCAGATTGGATACGTCGTTGTTGCCCAGGCCATTTTGCAAGACGCGCACCCGTGGCCCGGCCTGGCCCCGAATAACCGGCGTACCCACACCAGGGCCAAACGACTGGCTGCTGATGCCGGGTTCCTGCTTCAGGGTTTCGCCCAGGGTTCCGCCCACTTTGCTGCGTAGTTCATCGCCACTCAACACCGTGACCGGGCGGGCCGTTTCCGCAATGGTTTGCGCCAAAGGGGCTGAGACCAGCACGGTATCCAGTTCGGGTATTGGGGGTTCGTCGGCCCAAACCGAGGCACTGAACAAGGACGGAAGACTGGCCAGCACAGGAACAATGGCGTGATGCCTGATGCAGGTGTTGAGGATCAGATCATGGAAAGTGAACATGGACAGTAAACCGGATTGATAAGCCAGGAAATCAAGGCCTGTGACGGCCACCGAACGTGCCGTTGAGAGTAATGTTATATTGTTTCAAATTCAAGCGTGCAGGAAAGATATGGCCCAGACTGTCGGGGTGTAAACCTTGGTTTGGTATGCTAAAGTTTACAAAAATACTAGGAAATTAAACCTTATGATAATTGATGCTTTATTGGCGGCCCGCTGGGTGATTCCCATAGAACCTGAACGGGTGGTTCTTGAACATCACACCATCGCCTTGAGTGGCGGGCGCATCGCTGATCTACTGCCCACTGACCTGGCCGAGCAGCGTTATCCGCACCTGGTGGCGGAGCGTTTCGATCAACACGCGCTGATTCCGGGGCTGATCAACACCCACACGCATGCGGCGATGTCCTTGCTGCGGGGTATCGCCGATGATCGCCCTTTGATGACCTGGCTGACCGATCACATCTGGCCGCTGGAACAACGCTGGGTGAGCGAAGCCTTTGTGCAGGATGGCACCGAACTGGCCATGGCGGAAATGCTCAGGGGCGGTATCACCTGCTTCAACGATATGTATTTCTACCCCGACACGACGGCCCAGGCCGCAGCCAAGGCGGGTATGCGGGCGGTGATTGGCATGATCGTGCTGGATTTCCCCAGCAATTTTGCTGGCGGAGCCACGGATTACCTGCAAAAAGCGACTCGATTGTACGAGGCCTGGAATCATCACCCGCTGATCAAAACAGCATTCGCGCCCCACGCGCCGTACACGGTTTCGGATGAACCCTTCCTGCACATCCGCCAACTGGCTGAGGTTTGGGATATTCCCGTGCACATACACGTACACGAAACCCGGGATGAGGTCGAAACGGCTTTGAGAGAAACCGGCATAAGCCCTCTTTCGCGGTTGGCGCGGTTGGGTGTGTTGAATCAGCGGTTGATGGCGGTACACATGACCCAACTAACCGATGCCGACATCGAACACTACGCCAGCACCGGTGGCAGCGTGGTGCATTGTCCTGAATCCAATCTGAAACTGGCCAGTGGCTTTTGCCCGGTCGAGCGTCTTCTTAAAGCGGGAGTCAACGTGGCTTTGGGTACAGACGGTGCGGCCAGCAACAATGATCTGGATATCATGGGCGAAATGCGCATGGCGGCCTTGCTGGCCAAGGCCGTAGCCGAGGATGCCCGTGCCGTTCCTGCACATACCGCACTGCGTATGGCCACGCTTAACGGGGCTAAGGCCTTGGGCCTTGCGAACGAGATTGGCTCACTGGAAGTGGGAAAATCGGCGGACATCACCGCCATTCGGCTGGATGCCATAGAAACTCAGCCTTTGTTTGATCCCATATCTGATCTGGTGTACGCCGCCAGTCGCCATCAGGTGAGCGATGTGTGGGTATCAGGCCAAAGGCTGCTTAAAGACCGGCAACTGACTACCCTCGACAGCCGCCTCATCATTGAAAAGGCCGCCCTGTGGCGCGGCCGACTGACTGACTCAAACCCTGCCCAACCATGACCACCATTACCGCAAACGTCAATCCTGCTGAACTCCACAAGTTTGGTTCCTTAGCCGATTCCTGGTGGAACCCCACCGGGGCCTTCAAAACGCTGCACGCTGTAAATCCGCTGCGTATGCAATTCATCCGCGCCCATGCCTCTTTGTCTGGCAGTCGCATCGTCGATGTAGGCTGCGGTGGTGGCATTTTGAGCGAAGCCCTGGCTGAGGCGGGGGCGCAGGTTCTGGGCATAGACATGGCCGCTGAACTGACGGCAGTCGCCAGTCGCCATGCAGAAGCGCAGGGTAGGGCGGTCGAATACCGCACCTTAAGTGCCGAAGCCTTGGCGGTCGAGTCGCCGGGTGTGTTCGATATCGTTACCTGCATGGAAATGCTGGAACACGTCCCCGACCCGGCCTCGGTCATTCAGGCCGTCAGTCAGTTGGTCAAACCGGGAGGCTGGGTATTTTTTTCCACCTTGAACCGCAAGCTTAAAGCCTATTTGCTGGCAGTGGTCGGGGCTGAATATGTACTGAACATGCTGCCGCGTGGCACTCATGACTTCCACACCTTCATCCGTCCCTCCGAGTTGACCGCCTGGGCGCGTTCGGCCGGGCTGGAGGTTAGAGGTATGGCGGGCATCACCTACAACCCGCTTACCCGCCAGTTCATGCTGGGACAGGATACCGATGTCAATTATCTGGCCGCTTTTGTGCGCCCGGAAGCGTGAATCATGTCCATGCGTTGTTCTGCCTTCTTGCTGGATCTGGACGGAACCCTGCTGCACACCGCGCCTGATCTGATTGCCGCCGCCCATCAGGCTCTGACTGAAATTGGCCTTCAAGCCAAACCCGACCACGAACTCACACCGTGTATTTCGGGCGGAGCGGCGGCCATGCTGCGTACCTCTGAAGCCGATATTCACCGGTCAGGCCACGATTTCGACCGCGTGTTAAACCGGATGCTGGACATCTACCAGGCCGATGTCGCCCGACTCAGCCAGTTCTATCCCGGCATGGAAGCCGTGCTCGACACCCTGGAACAGCGCGGCATTCCCTGGGGCATAGTCACCAACAAGCACAGTCGTTTCACTCAGCCTTTGCTGGTCAGTCTGGCATTGGATCAGCGTCCGGCCTGCGTCATCAGCGGGGATACCACCACAGAACGCAAACCCCACCCGCTGCCCCTGCTGGAAGCCTGCCGACAAATGCAAACCCAACCGGAGTGCTGTGTTTATGTCGGCGATGCTCAGCGAGATGTGGAGGCCGGTCGGCGGGCCGGCATGACTACCCTGGTGGCTTTGTATGGATATTTGAGTGCGGACGACCAACCCAAGGACTGGGGTGCCGATGGGTTTTTGCATCAACCCGGCGATTTACTGACCTGGCTGGATGGAGCGGGCGCGGCATGAGTGCACTCAATGAGCGCGTCATTTTGGTGAGTGGTGCAGGCGGAAGCCTGGGCGCGGCCACGGCCAAAGCACTGGCCGCCGCCGGAGCGACTGTCGTGCTGCTGGGCAAAACCATCAGCCGTCTGGAGCAGGTTTATGATGATATTGAGGCGGCCGGTCATCCCAAACCGGCGATTTATCCGCTGGATTTGCGGGGAGCCACTGAACAGGATTACGCACAACTGGCGGAGAACCTGAAAGAAGAACTGGGAGGCCTGCACGGACTGGTGCACACCGCTGCCGAGATGCGTCATCTGGAACCGCTGGATCAAATCACCCTTGCCCACTGGGAAAGCAGCTTGAGGGTTAATTTGACGGCCCCCTTCCTGATGACCCGCGCCCTGCTGCCCATGCTGATTCAATCCCGGGCCACCGTGGTGTTCACCACTGATTCCGCCGCCCGCACCGGTTTGGCCTATTGGGGGGCTTACGGCATTAGCAAAACAGCCCTGGAGCGGTTGGCGGGGCTGTTGTCTCATGAGCAAGCAGGCAAAATTAACGTGCATGTATTCGAGCCAGGTGCCATGGACTCGACCTTGCGCCGCCGGGCGTTTCCCGGAGAGGCCGTACCGCTATTGCCCACACCCGCCACTGCGGCGGCTCGAATTGCCGCCTTGTTCGATATACCCATCACCCCTTTTTGAACCCTAACGGAGCGTGAATCATGTACGGCTACGGTCGAGAAAGCATCGTCTTGCAGCGTGAAGTTGCTGCGGTCATTGTTCCTGAGGGAACACCCACCACCTTGCCGCAAGGCCATGTCGTCACCCTGATGCAGGCTTTGGGCGGCAATTTCACGGTGACCAGTGAATACGGCATTATGGTCCGCATCGCCGGAGCGGATGCCGATGCCCTGGGCAAAGAACCACCCATCATCAATGATCTGGTCGCCGGCACCGATACCGCCGCGATAGAGCAAAACGTCTGGGCGGTACTCAAAACCATTTACGACCCGGAGATACCCGTCAACATTGTCGATTTAGGGCTGATTTATCATTGCCGCGTCAAACCAGGCCTGGCTGACGGGCACGATGTAGACGTCATCATGACCTTAACCGCCCCGGGATGCGGTATGGGGCCTGTGCTTCAATACGATGCCGAAGCCGCCATCAAAAACCTGCCCGGTGTGAATCAAGTCAAAATAGATGTGGTATTCGACCCGCCCTGGTCCAGAGACCACATGTCAGAAGTGGCCCGACTGCAACTGGGCATGATTTAACCCCGTCGGTCACCGTGTTATGACGCACCCCGCTCCATAGGGGTAATTGAACAGCCGATTAAACGTGATTTCTGATCCTCATCAAGGCTGGACAATAACAACCACTTCCACTCACCTGTGCCGGATATTTCCAGTATGGCATCGTAGTCTTCCAGTTTGTCGTCGGTATCCCGGCGGCCATTCCGGCAACTGCCCACATTGATATAGGTAATATGCCTGTCGTTGAGTATGGAAAACAAACGGTTGACATCTTCACGGTTCAATGTGGTGTTAATCCGATCCATAAATACAAAGCGCGGTTCAGCCAGAATAAGCCGCGCCAGGGCCAATACCTTTTGTTCAGTCAGTGATAACAGCACATCCCATTGTTGTTCCTGATCGAAACCACCCGATCGCTCAATAACACCTTCCACACATAAGCTGGTCAGTACCTGCTGAATGATGGTATCGGCGATTTTACTTTCTCGTCCGGTACGCACCAGCAATTCCCTGAGGGTTCCTGTGGGCAGGTAAGGGCGTTCCGGCAGGAAGAGTATGGTGTCGAAATCCGGGCGTATGATTTCGCCTTCGCCATCGTCCCATATCCCCGCCGTAGCGCGAAACAAAGCCACCTTGGCCGTATCGTCTGGCCCTAACAGCAATACGCGGGTACCGTAGGGGATGGTTAAAGTCAGGTGATTAACCAAAGGCCTGCCGGTGCTGTGTTGCCAAAGCGTGAGGTCGCGGTAGGCCACGCCATTCTGGTTGTCTTCCTTACTGATAATGGAAGTAGCGTCAGGCGATTGGGCTTTGTCTATGGCATCCGCCAGAGAACCCAAACGGGCCACTACTGCGGCAAAAGACGAGATGGATTGAAACTGGGTCACGATCAGGGAAAAAGCACCCAGTATGTGTGCAAAGGCCATGGCCGCCTGGGTAATGACACCAAATTCAACATACCCGCTGATGTACATAGGGGCTACGATGAGTGCCGGAATAATTTGCACCAGATAGTTATATCCCGTGGTAAAAAACCCGAGATTGCGGTTAACGACGATGATGTTCTGGAAATTGCTGGTTAAATCATCCAGGTGTTTGAGTATCCGCATTTTAAGCCGCCCTTCTCGCCGCAACAGGGCGACTGACTCGGCATTTTCGCGCAAATGAATTAAATCCGAGCGCAGATTGGCTTCCCGGTCGAGTTGGTTATAATTCAAACTGACCAAGGGATAACCAAATCGTATGGCCAGCAGTGACCCGCCCGTGGCATATACCACGGCGACCACGAATAACAGCGGGCTAATGGACCACAGCACCCCGGAGAACGCCAGCGCGGTAAACGTGCCGTTTAATACCATGAGGGTGAAAGATAAAATGGTAACGGTAAATACTTTTACGTCATCGGCAATACGCTGATCAACATTGGCGATTTCACCATTACTTTCGCTCTGATCATTCAAGCGATAATAAGTGGGGTGTTCAAGATACGAATTAATAAACCGCTGAGTCAGCCATTTACGGGCCAGTAACCCCAGGCGTTCTTCGCAAAACCGATAGTACACCGCTACCACGGTGCTGATGGCAAATACGCTGATAAACAGAATACTTTGCTGCACAAAACCTGGGTAACTGCGATTGGCGATTGCGGTCATGAAATCCCGCCCCACAAAGCTAGTCAGTATATTCAGCCCATTCACACCAATTAGCAGCACAATCAGCAGCACTGCCAGGCCTTTGGCTTTGCCGCCTACACCCGAATCCAGCAAAGCACGAAGTACTCGGATGAAGCGTTTGCGGTCGATGTGGTCCAGGGAAATTTTTTGGTTGTTATTTTCGGACAAGGACATTTTAAGTCTCCCAGAGTGTTGAACGGGAATAAGAAGTTCAAGCCCCGCTTTTGGCTGGTTTTTGCGCTACGTTATCACGCAGATAAACCGGCAGAGCCAGATTAGAGGGTAACAGTTTGTCAGGGTCATGGATACGGGATGCCAGTCGGGCAACACATCCTGCGGTGGGAAACCGATCCGGCATCAGGCCCAGCAGACGCGACCCAAGCCGCTCAGACAGAACCTCACCATAAGTGGCATAACCGCTGCCTATGCCCCAACCCTGCGGATCAAGCCCGGTCTGCGTGTCGGGCATGTACACCGAAGCGGCCGGAATGACTTGTTCGGCCACCAGAATGTTCAAGGGGTTCTGTGAGTCTTCACAGCGGTACGCAGCCCAATACACCTCGCCCATACGCGCATCAATGCAGGGGTAAGCCACATTCTGGCCGGTTTCCAGGTAGCTTTGCCAGGCCATGGCCGCCAGAGTGGACACCGGAATAACCGGCAAATCCGCAGCAAAGGCCAAGCCTTGAACCACCCCCACCGCCATGCGCACCCCGGTAAATGAACCCGGCCCACAACCGTAGGCGATGGCATCAAGCTGAGCAAAGCCCAACCCGGCCTCAGCCAGCAGGCTGTCCAGCATGGGTAAAATCAGTAGGTTATGCGCTCTGGGCGCAAATTGATAGCGTTCAAGACAGTGGTTGTCGGCGTTGAGCCATAAAGCCGCCGAGCAGGCTTCTGTAGCGGTTTCCAGTGCGAGTATGTTCATAGCGTGTGTGGGGATTGTGCCGGGTTCGTGCAGTCTGGAACCGTGTTCCTGAATGCACCATTTTCGCATGGATTGAACCACAAATAGCACCCGGTGGGGTAAAAATCAGTCTCTTGTTAACCACGGAATACCACGGAGTATTTTTTAACCACGGAATGACACGGAATGACACGGAAAAACACAGACTGCTTTTAATGTGCTTTAGGTTTTATGGGAGTGGAAAACTGCACGGAATACCACGGAGTATTTTTTAACCACGGAATAACACAGACTGCTTTTAATGTGCTTTTTTCCGGGTGTTGTTTTTCAGGGCTTTTGTGGTTGCTGTATGTTATTTGAATGCCATTTGACTTAATACATTTTTCTCGTGGTTCATTATTTAACTATACTTCCATATTAAACCGGTTCCTCATGTTTTTCTGTATATTTCGTGGATTACATCGTATAAAATCCATCCCATTCCTCTGATAGAAATTGACCTGCCCAGGATACCCCAAGCATGACACACCCACTGAATCCACGTCCGGTTCGTCCGGTATTTGACATCCATCACGCCTTGTCCAGGCTTCGCTCTGAAGCCGACTGGGTGGCTTTGCGGTATGTGAGCGAAAATGCCTGTTACCGATCGGTTCGTAACGAAAAACCCGACAAAAACTGCGTCAGCCATGATCAGGGCGTGATGGTTGAAACCCGTGTGAATGGCCAGATCGGCTATTCAGCCACCAGCGATGTATCCGATGCCGGGTTGTTGATGGCTGTGCATCGGGCGGTCGAACTGGCCCGGGTCGGGTCGCGTCATGCTGTGTGTGATCTGCCTGACAGCGTGCGCCCGGTGGTGAGTGGCCACTACGCCAGTCCGGTCGAGCAAGGCCTTGACCGCCTGTCTTTGGCCGCTTTGACCGATCACCTCATGGAGGCTAGCCGTCGGTTGATGGTTAGCCCATCCATCATCAACCGGCTGGCTGAAGTCACCCTCACCGAAACGCTACAGCACTACGTATCCAGCAGCGGGTCCGACATCGCCCAAACGTTTAGCTGGATTACCCACCACTGCGGGGCCACCGCTCAAGGCCACGGCGACACGCAGCACCGCTCACTTAATGGCCCGGCGGCCCGCTGCGCTCAAGGTGGGCTGGAACACCTCAACTGGAACCCGCTCTACGCTGAATGTGAACGGGTAGGGGAGGAAGCGTGCGTACTGCTGACGGCAGACCATTGCCCTGACGACGAGCGCGATCTGATCCTGGCCCCTGACCAAATGCTGTTGCAGATACATGAGTCCATAGGCCACCCGCTGGAACTGGATCGCATTTTGGGCGATGAACGCAATTACGCCGGATGGAGTTTTATTCAGCCTGGCGATTTCGGAACACTGATTTATGGCTCCACCCTGATGAACGTGACGTTTGATCCGACGCATGGCCGACAGTTTGCCTCTTATGGATACGACGATTGCGGCCATCCGGCCAGCCGGGAATATCTGATTCGGGAGGGCCTGTTGCTGAGGGGCTTGGGTAGTCTGGAAAGCCAGCATCGTTTGGGCGTGGCGGGGGTGGCCAATTTCCGCGCTTCAGGCTGGAACCGCGCCCCGATAGACCGCATGGCCAATATCAACCTGGAACCCGGAACCGACTCTCTGGCCAGCATGGTGGCCCAAACCGAACGGGGCATTTATATGGAATCCAACCGCTCGTGGTCCATAGACGATTACCGCAACAAGTTTCAGTTTGGCTGTGAATACGCCCGATTGATCGAAGACGGTCGGCTAACCCGCGTAGTCAAAAACCCCAACTACCGAGGCATCACCATACCCTTCTGGCATAGGCTTAAAGCGGTAGGTCATGCCGAAGAGCGGCAGGTATTCGGCACACCCTACTGTGGCAAAGGAGAACCCAACCAGATGATCCGGGTCGGCCACGCCGCCCCGCCGTGTTTGTTTGCTCAGATCGCCGTTTTTGGAGGTGGCGTGTGAATGCCTGGATTGGCCCACTCGAAACCTGGTTTGACCAGATCGCGCTGTCAACCTGGCCTCTGTTGGCCGGGCATGAAGGTTTAACCCTGAAACTGGATGCCGAAGATCAACATTATTTACGCTTCAATGCGGGCCGCATCCGGCAAGCCACGGCGGTGCGGCAAATTCGGCTCAGGCTGGATTATCAATCCGATCAACGCCAATGCAGCCACACCCTCACCCTGACCGGCCAGATAGACCACGACCGGGCCACGGTAGCGAGCACGCTTGACATCATGCGTCAGGAAAGCCGGGCTTTACCGGTTGATCCGTGGATTATCCCCTTGCATCACCACGGCAGCAGCCACATCCATCACCCCGGCACATGGCCTGAAGTGGCTCGATTGGTTGAGGATATAATCGAATGTGGACACGGCGACGACTTTGCCGGGCTACTGGCTTTGGGCACTATGGTCAGAGCCAACCGCAATTCCCTGGGACAAGCGCATTGGTATTCTTCAGAAAACCTGTTTTTTGATTATTCGCTGTATACCGTCAACCCGGACGGAGAAAATAAGGCCGTCAAGGGTTTTTATGCCGGTTCAGAGTGGGATCAAAACCGCCATAAACGCTTATGGGTGAATCAACAAGACGCACTGAAACGGCTTAAACAGCGCAACCACACAGTATCCCCCGGGGATTATCGGGTATACCTGGCTCCGGCTGCTGTGGAAGATTTAATTGGTATGTGTTCCTGGGGTGGAACCAGTTACCGGGCCTTTCGTGAAGGCCGGTCGGCATTGGGCCGGTTATTCGAGAATAAAACTTCATTCTCACCACTGTTTACCCTTAAGGAAAACTTCACCCCGGGTTTGGCTCCACGCTTTAACAGTTTGGGAGAATTATCTCCTGAATGTCTGACGATCATTGACCGGGGCCAGCCTGGAAGTTTGCTGGTCAGTTCCCGTTCGGCGGCCGAATACGGTGTGGACAGTAATGCCGCAGAACCCGGCAGCGAGGGGATGCGTTCCCCGGAACTGATGCCCGGCGAACTGGAAGAAAGCCAAATACTCAAGGCATTGGGTACGGGCTTATATC
>JBPCSC010000005.1:0-1683 GCA_051007495.1 Methylococcaceae bacterium
GGTCAGCCTGATTAACCGAGTTCTGACTATTGGCGTACCGCGAAATATCGGATATCAGACTTTCTTCCCTTGCCAGAGTGTCTTCCGTTGAATCATGACTCTGCTTCAGGATAATGATTTTTACTGGAACCCTCACCCTGCTCAAATCAGTTACTGGATAATTTTTCTTTGTAAAAAACATGGATGCGGTAGTTTGCCCCCCATTCACGATCTGTATTCCACGTAACCAGATGATACCCGGAGAACCATCACCAGCCCGTTCCACCCTGATTTCATCGGCAACAAGAACGATGCCGTTATTATAGGCCATGAAATTTTCGGGAGAATAACGGAGGGTTTTCTGAATACCTGCATTGACTCCCCTTGAACTGGTTTTCAAAAACGAACGCACATTCGCTTCCAGAAGACGGGAACCAAATTTTTCGTAGAGACCCCTCAGGGTCTCACCAGGTATTGCAGTCAGGGCATAATCATATTCACTTTTCTCAGTTGTCACGTATACACAAGGCAATGGAGAATCCTTGAGTTCCACAATCAGTTCATCCCTGGGTTTCCCTTCTGAACAATGACGGAACAAGCGTTCCATATCCATCACCTCAAGTTTTATCGTTTTACCGGATATTTCCCTATCCTTGAAAGTTTTGGATTTTGTTTTTCCATCTGTCAGTACAAAAATACGGATTTGCTCCAGATCGTTATAAATTTTCTGGATATTGAGTGCCAGGGAATGGGCATCATGCGTCTCCTCGATTCTGCCTGCCATTCTTCCGTTTGCGCACTCAGCAAGAAAGCGCAGACATTGGTCTGTCGCTCTTTTGGTATCTGAATCATGAATTTGGGTAATCGTTTCAGCACCTGAATAAAGGCTGACAAATAAATCAAGCTGATCGTTTTCTTCCGAAAAGGCGTAACCGGTCAAGCGAAGCCTGCTGTTGCCTATTCTTGCCTCATAGTGGCAAACGGCAGGCTCAAATGACATTCCGATCTCAGCCAGATGCTGCATCACGATCTCGGCAAAAACCAGTTCGGCATAGGGAGCACCTCTGGTCATTTGCTCTGCCATTTCGGATCGTGTCTGCTTAAAAAATTCCTCAAGCGTCATTATTTATAACTCCCGTTTTGTTTAATGCCATCGCCAGACTGGTTTCAAAAGTAGACGCATGGCCCAGGTCAATTTCATAAATGGCCCTCATGATGCCATCCGTTGTCAGTCCCGTAATCAGTCTCGGAAAACCGGTGACTACCGTGTAAATACGGGTATCTTCCCTGAAAAAACGGCAGGTATACTGCGAATCGTGGGAATCATGATACCCGGCAGTAAAAATTCTTTCCCGAAACAGGGTGAGTATATGCTGGTCATTCTTTAACCGGGCTGCAATATCGGCAACCAGTCCAGGCAGGGTCAATCCACGTTCATCATCAGCAAAGCGGATCAGCGTGAGAAAAAGCGGAGAAAACTGACTGTCATCCAGTTGCTCCAGTGAACCGATTCTGACCCTCATGCTGTCGGCAGACAGCGTAGCCTTGACTTCGATGGCTCCCTTGCCGATCAGGAAATCCTGTGGCTCATCATCAGGACCAACCCATGCACGAATCATTTCGTCTGCCTTCAGTCCGGCATCCAGCAGGATACCGAGGAAAGACAACTCTCCGGCCAGGCCCAGCTCTGCTTCCTTTCCTAGT
>JBPCSC010000006.1:0-1493 GCA_051007495.1 Methylococcaceae bacterium
CCGCGTCTTTGACCGTGCTGCTGTCATGACGGTATCCAAGATAATACGGTTGCACAGTAACAATATCCGACCACCCCCGCCAATTGGCTATGGTTCCATATAGCCATTCCTGTTCTACTGGTCGGTCAAACGTATATTTCAATCGCTCTATGGGTTGTAAGGCCAGAAAATCCACTTCCCAGTCATTGGTTTGCTGACCTAGTTTGATCCGCACCCCCTGGAAATTATTGGTCGTGTTACGAAATTCATTATTGGCTATTAGCCGACGGTCAAGATATTCCAGCCACATCCGCCCACCCTTGATACTGACTGGCCGGTTGGATCCCAGTGCATCCTTGAAGTACAGTTCGCCGTATAACTGGATAAGGTCAAACTCATTTACATCCCGGTTATCGGGTATGTATTGGCTGTTATAACTTCTGGAATCCTGAAACTCGGCCACGAACCGCAATGGATCGAGTATGTTTTTCACACCAAGATACGCACGGGTTCTTAATAAGACGGCTTCATCCAGTCCTTTTTGTGTGGGTCTGCGAAAATCCATATCACGATACTCATAGCGAACTCTGTGATCCAGTCCCACATCTAGCCAGTCAATTGATTCTGTTCCGTCCATACCGGTTTGTGACAGGCTGCGCACATACCGTGGAATATCTCCAGTAGGTACTGTACGATAACTGCGATTCTGCACGTAATGGTTTTTTTCATTTGTTTCCGATGTGTTTTCATCGGCTAGCACAAAAGTACTGGAGACGGTCAATACCAAACCTGATATCAGGCTATTTAAGTGTGTGCTGTTGCGTGTTTTTTGTTTAATGCCCATGTCAATGATATGTTATAAATAAGCCAAAAAGAAAGGCTATTCTAAACGCCCTCCAAACACCGGCAAATAATAAAAACGGAAAAGCTTATTCCAAAGCACACACAGCCTGGATGCCAAACTGCTCACGGTAACCTTTAATGCGGTTCAGTTCTTCAGGGCGGGAAGCCGTCTCCAGGTACGTGATGATGTCATCCAGGCTCACGATGGCGTGTACCGGGCATTTTAGTGCGTCGATTACCTCCTGAACGGCCGAACGATTCCCCTGTCCACGCTCTTGGCGATCCAGGGTGATCGCTACACCGGCCACTTCCGCACCCGCCTGGTGAATCATCTCTACGGACTCTCTGACGGACGTACCCGCTGTGATGACATCATCGACAATCAACACTTTACCCCGCAGTGGCGCACCCACCAAAATGCCACCCTCACCGTGATCTTTGGCTTCTTTACGGTTGAACGCAAAGGGTATCTCCTGCCCGTTCTCGGCCGAAACCGCCATGGCGACCGCGCACACCAGGGGTATGCCCTTGTAGGCCGGGCCATACAACATATCAAAAGCAGCTCCTGTGTGCTTCAGTGTTTCGGCGTAAAAATGCCCTAAACGCGCCAGACGATAGCCCGTATTGAACAAACCGGTGTTGAAAAAGTAAGGGCTGGTGCGACCTGATTT
>JBPCSC010000007.1:0-1466 GCA_051007495.1 Methylococcaceae bacterium
CACCCGGGGTGTAGGCATCGGCTTCAATCACGATTTTTTCAGCAGGCAGATAAATCAGATCAAAAGCATCGTTATGGCTGTTGCCCGCCAGGGAATGAATCTCGATGCGGCGTTGACCGTCGGTGAGCAAATAGTGGCCATCATGGGCGATAAATTGCGGCAGGCGACCGGAGCGACTTAAGCGATCGGGCGCGAGGCTATGGGGATAAGCCCAGATCTTCCGGTAATAATCGGCATTGGCCTGTTCGGTGACGACGGTCGCGCCTGCATCAACGAAGGTTCTAAGCCCGCCCGAATGATCAAAGTGAGCATGGGTATTCACCACATAACGGATGGGTTTGCCCGGAATGAGTTCGTCTATTTTGGCCAGCAAAGCCGTGGAACGGGCTTCATGCAGAGGCGCTTCCACCAGCACGACATGATCTTTTTGCTCGATGGCTACACAATGATGGGTTCCGCCGGTCAGGTAATACACGCCCGGAGCCAGAGGGGTGCTGACGACCGTGATCGGCGGTAGATTCAGCACTTCCGGTGGAATGCTCACCTGAACCGCCGGGTTCAGTGTGACCTGATTCACCGTCAGATCCAGCACAGGATGGCCGCCTTCACTGCGTACAATATGGGCCGGGAACGCAATCCCGCCGAAATCCCGATAATCCGAGAACCGTGTTTCTATCAGGGTATCCCCCAAAACCGGACTTTCGATCCAGGTCTGAACCTGAGTAAGCTGATGGTGTTGGTCAATTAAACCCACGTAACGATATTTCCCCGCCACGGTAAAAGTCACTTCAGACCCATCAGCCCTGGGTTTAACCTCGGCTCTATTCTCTTGCGCGGCCCTGAAAAACCCGTGCGGAGTGGACACGATCTCGGCTTGACGTTCTTCCACAGACAAGGGTTGAGCCGACAACACCGGAGGCGTACCGGCCGGGGTGTTATTGGGGGGAGCGGAATTCCAGGCGGTAGTGCCGCTGAGGTACTGATCCACCTTTTGCTCTACCGGTTGAGGCCGGTTGCGGCCTGGCTCTACGATTTGCTTGCGAACGATCTGCGCTTTGTATACCGAGTGGTCGTAATCAATGTCTGCCGTGTACTGGCTAACATTGAACGGCGGCCAAGCCAGGCCGGGATTTGGAGCCTGACCAAACTGGAACCAGCGTCCCGTACCCGAAAACTTGATGGATTGAACATGGGCCACGCCCAACACATTTTCCGCCTGGTGCAAGGGATGAGTGGCGCATCCTCCCGTGAGGAGGGTCAAACCCAAAACCGCATAAATCATTCTACTCATGAAAACCCCGTAATGGGTGAAAGGTGTACTAAAAATGGATTCAAATAAAACTTTTTACAAGGTTTCTTCATAACGCCTAATCAGGTTGATTTTTGATTATCAAACAGACAACCGTCTGGACTTAAGCGAATATCGCGCCAATCCCCTTTAGGGTTTCAAACCCGCTTTAACCGCC
>JBPCSC010000008.1:0-1445 GCA_051007495.1 Methylococcaceae bacterium
CTGCCATCTGCATCCATAAGGGCCGTGATACGGCTATGGGTATGGCTCAGGCTGAGATCAAGCCGGGTGTTTTTCTGATTGAAATCAAGATAACCGTCCAGACTGGCAAATGAGGAATGATAATCAGGTTCTTCAGATAAGCCGCCCCCCAAGGTAAGACCCGCTTCATCCCACTCATAACCCAATGACAAATCCCCTTGCTTGCGGGTTTCGGGAGAGGCCTGGGCTATGGTATGAACCAGGCGGGAATCGGCTTTATAACTTCCGCTGGCGAGATCAAAACGGTATGGATTTAAAGCCGTGTCATACAACAGAGAACCATCGCCCTGCATGAGTGGCGAGGCCGTACCCAGAGTATCGACAGAATTGCCGCCCAATCCTATGGGGGCAGTGGCAATGGGTGTGGCCCCTGACCAGGTATCCTGCTGATATTGAAACCCCGTAGACCAGCGATCCGCCGGATGCAGATGAGTGCTGGCGTAGAGGTTATCCACTTCTATGGGGCGATAACGGCTTTTAACCCCGAATAAATTTCGGGTTCCTTCAAAATAATGCCCATACTGAAAGCTGGCTTCATCCTCGCTGGCCGCATAAGCAGCTTCAGGACACATACCCGGCAAAGCCAAAGCCGCCAGGGTAAGTGCCTTGAGTATCGGATCAGTAACAGCCACAACCGCCCCCACTGCCTGGTGTCCCACCGGCGGCGGATTCTCTGCCACCGTATATGTGTTCACGAAACACTGTCTGGCCAGGATGGGGTTCCAGTGCCATTTGCGGTTTAGCCAAATAACCCCGTTCCCAGGGCGCGACCTGTACACAACCGGAAAAACCGGGTGTCAGAGCAATCATCAAAAACAACGGACGAAAAGCGGTCATGTGTGGGGAATAGTGAGCGGGTTATTGATCTTGCTTTTTTACGATCGCAGAGCCGGTATGCACCTTGGCTGCGGTATTACAATGAAACTCAAAGCGGTATATCTCTGCACCTTTGGCTGATTTGGCCACCGTAAGGGTATATCCCCCTTTACCCGCTTTGAGTGAAACCAGCGGGCCGTAATTAACATCGCCGTCTTTTGGGTCATTAGTGACTGCCGACTTGCCGTCTTTGCTGAGGTTAAGGCTGATGATTGGGCGGGCTACTGGGGGTAAATCAATAATCCTGGCTTGCAGATAATCGGGCGGGCCGCTTCCATCATCCTGACAGGTGGCCAGATAAATGTCGGTGGCCTGAGCAGAATTACCTAAAGCACCCAGTTGGGTATGGGCTTCAGCACTCTGGTTCATCAGGCATATCGCTAGAAACGGGGCAAATACTAAGGCGGGAGGTGTGTTCATGGTCATTCAATCTGGAAGTTCATTGTGTTGGAGTGCGTTGAGTTTAAGCGTGGCCAATTGGCTTACGGTTGCGTCGGGGTCGGTCAAGGCCTTGCGCAGCAATTCCTGAT
>JBPCSC010000009.1:0-17388 GCA_051007495.1 Methylococcaceae bacterium
TTCCGCCTAAAGGCGGTACTACGAGCCTTTTTCCGCCTAAAGGCGGTACTACAAGCCTGTCCTACAAGCCTGTCCTACGAGCCTGTAGGTGCAACTAATTCGCATCCAGTATGAGATAAATATCCCTCAAAACTCATAACTCACCCGAAAATCCAGCCGTTGTTGGCCTACGTCTACCGTACCCTGTCTGTAGAAGGGGTAACCCCAGTCCAGTTCGCCGATAAAGTGCCGCAGGATGTGCATACGCAGTCCCAATCCGGCTGAGGACAAGGTGTAGCGGGCGGGGTTTTTGGGTAGGGGGCTGTCAATCCAGAGGGTGGCCCAGTCGTAAAATCCAAACATGCGCAGGTTTTGTATCTGTTCACCCGAACCGGTAGGCAGAGGTGGGCCGTATAGTTCTACCGAAGCATTCAGGCCGTCGTCACCCAGTTGTTGGGTTTGATGGTAACCCCGCACACTCTGCACGCCGCCGGCACTGTATTGTTCGTTGCTGATCAATGGCTGCCCGGTCACTTGCCCGGATAAGCGGGCCGACAGTAGAAAATCCAGAGGCAGCGGGTGTTCGTGTTTGAGGTCGGCGGTAAAGTAGAAAAAATCAGGGCGGGCCAGGTAGCGTTTGCGCTCAAATTCCAGTGCGTCGTTGCCCAGTCCCCGAATCGAGAAATGTCCGTTCGCGTTCAGGCGGGTCAGGGTTTCGCCAGATCTGAATTGAGCATCGTAGCCCAGCACGAACGGCGCGTAGTGTATGGGCGTGCTGCCTGTGTCCTGACCCACCAGCGTGACGACCTGATCAAACTGTTTGTAGTCCCACCCAAACGTCAGGTTATGCAGCCAGCCACTTTTTTGAGGCAGCGGTTTAACCAGCCTGAATCCGTAGATGGAACCCGCCCCCACCACCGACGTACCGCCGACATTGGCACCGAGCAAGGTGTTGGAACTTATGCCCACCCCATACAAAGCCAGACGGCTATCGGCCCATCCGGTAGGTAAAACATAAGTACCTGACCATACCTCCACTTCATCGCTGTTCTCGGGGGAGGTTTGGTAGTTCAGCGAGGCACTGTGGAATTTCTGCCATAGATTATCGTAACGTAACGACCCGATTAAACGGGTGTACTCGGTGTAGTCGGTGTTATGGCTATTCAACTCCACACTGCCGTGCAGCGGCAGGTGATCGTTTACCTTCAATTCCACCTCCATTTGTCCCGGTGCCTGCCCGGCCCGGAACAAGGGCGTGACGCTGCGATCGGCCGATTGTCCGGCCAGTTGGGTGACCTGGGTTTGCACCTCGGGCATATACGGCACTTTGCCTTCTGCCAAAGCCGGTAATCCGTCCCTGATTGTGCTGAGCGCGTGGTACCGGGAGCCTGTGACCTGTACGTAATCAATCCGGCCTTCCACTGCCTTCAATTTCACCCGGCCTTCGTTGACATCCTGTTCAGGAATGTCGATCACCACGGTGGGATAACCGTGATCCCGATAAGCGGTTTCGAGTGCGACTCTCGCCTGCTCCACGTCGTCTACGCTTTTACCCGTACCCAAATACGGATACACCGCCTGCTCTACCGTTTCCACATCCAGCACTGTGTTACCGTCGATTTGAAAATCGAGTATGTCGAATTGCGGGCGTTCGGGGCTGGATTGGGGTTCGGCTTGAACCGACACCGCCTGAAGCAGCAGGCCCAAAGCCCATAGGTCTCGATAAAGTTTCATCGCGGTGGCTCCGTCGGTTGGGGCGAGGACTCGTAAGGGGTCACCTTCAGTTGATGCAACTGATACCGGTAAGACTCCGCCGCATTCTCGGTGTGTACTGCGCCGATTCCGGTCAGCGGTTCGAAATCGCCCATGCGTTGCCACAGGTTTTTCTCCCTATGCTGTTGAACCTGTTTTTGGCTGAGTTCCAGCATACGACGATTGTTGTCGGTGCAGTGCTCTATCCATTGCTCACGCTCTTTGACGGCATCCACCAGCCATTGATTATCCGCCTGTAATGCACGGGATTGCTCGGTCAGCGTGTGGTGTTGCCGTTTCAGTTGAGTGGCGTTTTCATGGGCGGCGTCGATTTGAGCCTGAAGCCCCGCGTTGAGTTTTTGTGCCGCCTCGCTACCGGCCTGGCAGCGTTCCAATGCCGCTGGCACGAGTTCCAGGGTATGAACACGCGCTTCCAGGCGGCTAATGTGTTGTTGCAGATCGGCTTTTTCGCCCAGAAGGGCGGTCTTTTCGGTTTCCAGTCTGGCTTTGTCTTCGTTGAGTTGACGCATCACCCCTTGTGCTTTACGTAACACTTCCTTGAGTGAAGCGTCCTGAGCCTTGGGTTCAGCCTGAATAGTCCCGCTCCAAAGGGCGATTCCCAACAGCAGCGGCAGTATTCGATGGCCCGGATTCCAGTCAGTTTGCGGCATAGGCATCACCTAGAAACGGGTATTGAGATCAAGATTAAGGGTATCGACGTTCAAGGGGGGGCCGTCTATGGACGTACTCGACAACCAGCGGAAATCCAGCCAGGTGTGAGCCGCCAAACCAAACTGGAAGCCACTGGTCCAGCCTCGGGCGTTGGTTCCGCCTTGATGGAAGATGGGGTCGTTGAAGGCATCCAGCACCGCATCACGCTCAATGTAACGGTAGGTAAAAAACAGGTTCCAGTCGCGGAAACGGTTCATTTCGGGGTGTCCCACATCCAGGCGAACCATATAAGCATCGGTACGCGGGCTTAAGGTTTCGCCGAAGTTACGGGCGATGGAACGGGCATCAAATCCCAGATTTCTGGCGTAGTCTCCGGTTAACATGACGTGGGTGGAACCGAACCCGGCGTAATCCAGAGCGGCGGTGAAATCAAGCACTCTGAACTCTGAGGCCAACCCGACCAGGCACACATTGCGTGCCCCCAGGGAACCCGTGTTGCAGGCGGTCTGGTTGGTGGCATCGTTGATGGAAACCAGCGTATTGCCACGCTGCATGAAGGCCGGTGCCGTCCAGTCCCAACCTCGGCTATCCAGGCTGTTGCGCCGGGCATTGACGTTTTGGAAATCGTAATACGCCGATCCCAGCTTAAAGCGTGTGTCAGACCCAAACAGCCAATCTACCCCGGTTTGTGCCGCGAACACCCATTTGTCTGAGGAGGAGAAATTGATCTCTTGCAAGGGCAAAGCCCCAATAGTGGCAAACACGGAGTTGGGGGTTTGAGGACCCAGATTGACTCCATACCGTCCTGTTGCCGAAGGCACGGTGTAAGTCGATGAGGGTTGTGATCCAAACCGCCAGCGGGCCGTGCCAACCACCCCCTCGAAACTCAGCATGGGGCTGTAGAGCAATTCGGTGGACATAAAGGGATTGGGAATGCGCCCACCCCAGAGGGTGAACCAGTCCTTGCCACGACCGTCGACAAAATCATATTGCAAGAAAGCCCGATCCAGAGCGACGAACCAGCTTCGGTTGTAGTCGCCCAAGGTCTGGTTGGTGGAAACCGGGCTGTAGAGGTTGGTCGTGGTCAGGCGTACACCGGCTTTCAGGCCCTCAGTGATTTTTGCATCCATGCCCACCCGAAACCGCCCGTTGAGGCGAAACCGGTCAATGCCGGTATTGGCATAGGCCGTGTTGTTGGCCAGGGCTTGCGACAGACCACCCGCCTGATTAACCGCCATCCAGTCGTAGAACGAGGCATTGTCCTGAGCCATAAACTCGTCGGTCAGTCGCAGACGGGCATCGAAATAAGGCTGTATACGGTGTATCCAGGCGGGTAAGGATTCGGCGAAATTCCATTGTTCTGCTCTGGCGGCCTGCTTCACTTCTTTGACCACTTCATCTTTTAATTCTGCCCGCACTTGATCGCGGATTTGCCGCTGCATGAAATTCGGAACGTGAGTCACATGTATGGAATCGTTCCGTTCAGCCCGTTCGGTTTTGGTTTCGGCGATCGCCTGCTCTCTGGCCTCGCGGATCATCGCATCGGCACTGTCTTGATCAAGCACTCCTTTTTTGACCAGTGCCTCAATCAGTTTCAAGGTGGTGTTGTGGTTAATCAGGGCGGCGTCTTCATTTTGAGCCCACAGGGTGTTGGTGTACGTGGCCATAAGCAGGGCCACCAGGCTGGTCTTGATGATGTTCATGTGTATGGGTTCAGATTTTGTAAGGCGACGAATGGGAGTCATGATCCCATCCTCGAATCGAGTCGTATCCTGATGGGTTGTGGCGTTTGTTCGGGCGGAGTTCTGGAAAGCTGGATGTGTACGCGGGGCAAGGCATTGCGTATGGCTTGATCTACGGTCTCCATGCCGCTGCCCTGTACGAGTTCGACCCGGCTTACTCGACCGTCGGGTTCCACCCACACCGCCAACTCCACCCGGTAAGGATTTTGTCGGGCCTGGGTGTCTTCCAGCAGCGGATACAACACCTCATCCAAGCGTTGTTTCACCTGGCCGCCATACCAGAGCACGGCACTGCCTCTGGCTCCTCCCAACAGGGAACGCCCACCTTGACGGGCGGCCAGGCCGAAGCCATCCGACCCGGCAGTGCCTGCGCCATCCACGCCTAGCTGTTCGCCGGGTGGTTCATCCGAGGCCTCCGGTGCGGGTTCAGGCTCAGGTTCAGGCTTGGGTTCTTCTATTTTTTCAGGCTCCACCACTTCGGGTTCTGGCGGCTTGATTTCAGGCGGAGGCGGCGGGGGCGGCGGGGGAATCACGGATATCTGCTGCACCACCCGCTTCATTTGCGGCCCTTTGTGAAAATGATCCTTGAGCAGATAAAGCAGCACCGCAACCAGCACACTGAGCAGTACGCCGACAATAAGCGGCAAACGCTTAAGCCAGATATGTTTGGCATTCATTCCGCTTGTCACCGAAAAGGCCAGGTCGTTACGTGTCTCACGGCCCGTACTCCCTTTGACGTATGGCTACCCGTATGGCCAGCAAAGCCAGAAATTCATCGGTGAACACCCGCATTTCGGCGATGATGTCTTTGATGCGGGTGAGCAGATAGTTGTAGGCAAACAATGAGGGAATGGCGACGGCCAAACCGGCTACGGTGGCCAACAACGCCGCCGCAATACCGGGGGCTATGGAGTTGATGTTGACATCACCGGTGGCGGCAATGACCGCGAAGGTAATCATCACCCCCATGACTGTCCCCAGCAAACCGAGGAACGGGCCTCCGGCAATGGCGATGGTGAGCAACACCATATTGCTGTTGAGCCGTTGGCTTTCACGCACGACCTGAGCATCCAGACGCACCCGGATGAGATTCCAGGCTTCCGGCGGAACTGGAACCGTATCGGCATCCCCCACGAACTGACGGAGTTCGCGTATGCCCGAATGATATAGGTGGTACAGCGTGGAACTCTGAAAATGATCGTGTTTGCCGATCACGGCAGACAGTAAATCGGATTCACCTAATTCGGGGTCTTCCTCGCTGTCATCCCGATCCAAAGCACTCAGGTGGGTCGCATCCAGAGTGCGGTATTGGGTCATAAACGCCCGGTTGTCACGACTAACCCGGTTGATGACCAGCCCCTTGGTCACCATCACCAGCAGGGCCACCACCAGCATGATGCCGGTCAGACCAATCACCACCCAGCCATCCACCGTGACGTTCTGTACGATCACACTGAAATGCCCGGTGCCGCTTTCTCCACCGGATTCATCGGGACCAAAACCGAGTACGGCGAAGTCGGGGGTCTGGCTGCGATAACCCAGCTTGATCCAATCCGCACTGCGGGCCGTGGCGGCGATTCCGACTTCATCCAGAGTGGCCACCAGGTGATGTCCTACCGAAATCTGCGGGGTAAACGCCGTCAGGGCAATCGCCGCGTTGGCCGCTTCCTGTCCGTCAATGTACAGGGCGAGGTTACGATCACGCACCACCAGGCTCACCTGATGCCACGCACCGGTAGCCAGCGGCACGGCCTGGGTTTCCACCACCACACCCGCATCCTGCCAGTGGGCCACAAGGTTTTGTCCGTTGCCGATTAATTCCAGGCTGTGGGTGCTGTCTTGAGCGGTAAAAATCCGCGCCTGCGTCTGGGCTTGATCCCATTTGATCCAGGTGGAAAACGTCCAGCCTCGTGTCGGATCCACCGCCAGTGGCGGCACCGGGTCCACCTCCAGACTGCCGGTTCCGTCAAAACGGGCCGCCGCACCGATGAAGCCGCCGGTATCCACACTCAAGCGGGCACTTTGAGCATGAGTCGCGTACGCCGTAGCATCCTGGGGTAGTGTTTCCCCTTCGGCAAAGTGATAGAGCAAGGCCTGGGGCGTATCGTAAAGGCCTTTGGAATCCGAACCGTCAGCCGCCTGGGCATTGCCGTAATACAGCCAGAACGGATCGCGGGCCGTGCCGCCCTTCACGTCCGGCAGCTTGACCCAGACCAGCCCCATCTCATTGAAAACATCGAGTTTTTCAAGCTGATGCTTCAAAGGCAGGCTGTCCCCTTTGATCAACCGTATATCCCGCCCGTTTTCGGCGAGTTCGGTGAAATAACCGAAATTGCCGCCGTGCAGGCGAATCAACAAGGGAAAATCTTTGAGGGTTTCCTGCGTATCGGACCCGGCGGCCGAGGTATCGACCGTCACTTGCCGACGCGACGACCAGTCCTCGTTCCACCAGGCATGGGCCAGGGTAGAGGTCAGCAATAAAATCAATCCCAGTAATCGGGTCAGGGTAGTCATAAGTCTCACGATGGTCTGTGTTGAATCTGGCCCGTGAAGGCCAAGGGGGGGCGTGTCATCCACCCGGTGCTGGTTCGGGTGCGCCACCGCAACCGGGTTGGCCGCTGCGTACATCGGCGACACTGCACGAGCCAAAGCCCACCACTTCGCTACGCAGCAGGCTGCCCATGGCCTTGCGGCCGCGTGCTTCGGCGTCGGCGTTACGGTTGGGGTCGTTTTGATCGGCTTCACCGGTTTGAGTCGCGGCGCGGGCCGCTCCGGCAGCAGCACCCGACGCGCCGGTGGGAATCACCGGTGGTGCGACGGCGGTCGGAACCCCTACGGTTCCGCCTGAGGCCTGAATGTTGGAGGCTCCGATTACGGCACTGGCGGCAATCACCACCTTGCCCCCACTAATGCCCGCCTCCCCGGCGTTGACCACACCCGCCGGTGCCGCCAGGTATACGCTACCGGCCTGGGCGTTGGCGCGAGTGGGGGTGATGGCCTGTATGCCGCTGCCGGACACGATGGGGGGAAACACGGTCACGATGTTGCCCTTCTCATCCACTGTGGTCACCGGTGGCGGTGCGGAGAGGGTCGATTTGGCTCCCTTGCCGGCATCAATGCTGCCGGTGGACGACCAGATGGCGATGTCGCCACCCCCAAGGGTGAAGACCCGCGATTGATTGACGTTGAAGTTGCCCAGGGTGTAGGCATTGAACGCTCCCGCCCCCTGAACCACGATGCCTAGCTGGCTGGCTGATTTCTGCACTCCTCCCACCTGCCCGGCCAAGCCCACATCGACGGACCCACCGGGGATCAAAAGATCAACGCGGCCGCCGTCCAGGCTTTTGATCTGGCTGAACACCAGACTCAAATGGCCGGTATTTTGGCTGCCCTGACCGGGAAACAAGCGTTGCAGGGCGGCGAATCCGGGTTGGTACAAGGCTTTGCGTGCGGATTCCGGGGCGGCAGCGGCCGTTCCGGCGGCCTGTTTGAGTGCTTGAAACAGCACACTGACCGCCTGTTCGCGGGGGGCTTGTTCCTGCTCGGCCGGGGTTAAGCGGTTTTGATACTCCTCCAGATACGTGTCAAGAAAACCCGATACATCCGGTGGGATGGAAACCCCGGCCCAGACATCAACAGCCGCCCCTACGCCCCCCGGCAAAGCCCGATTGCTCAGGTTGCCAACACTGGATATTCCGTTTGATCCACCCAGGCTGACGTTCCGCCCTGCCCGTAGGGTCAACTGACCCGGCCCACCCCACTGTACGCGCTGGTCGAGACTGGCGACATTGCCGTTGGCATCCAGCACCGTCGCAAACACCAGATCACGACCGGTTTCCAGGGTGGTGACATCAGAGCCGGAAAGATTTTGACCGTACACGCTGATGTTGCGGAAATCCCGGCCCGCCTGGAACGCGCTCACTTTGGGCAAAAAGAATGTCAGACGGCTGCCGTCGGGTACGGCAATGTCGCGTTGGGCCGCTATCAGGATTTTCCGCGTATCACCGGTGTGAACCGGAAGGGCGGCGTGGATGGTCGTCGCATCCGGGCTACTGGCATCCAGCAACTGGTTGAGTGTTTGTGCGCCGGGCGTGTTGCTGATGAGTTGGGTTTCGGGGGCATCCACACGGGGGAAACGGCGGGGATCGGCATCGGAGACGTTAACCGCCAGGCTGTTATTGCCGGTTGTGTGGGTTCCCAGATCCCGTCCGGCCCACAGTTCCAGTTGGCCTTCAGGGTTAGGCATCAGGTTGATCGAGCCTTCAATGGCCAGATCACCGCTGTAGGCATAAGCCTTTAGTGTCCCCGGATACAAAGCCAGATTGATCTCGTTCTGCTCATCCAGGCTGTAGTGTCTGGATTCCATCCATGCACTCAGGTCACGGTTCAACTGAATGTTGCCGCCCAAACTCTGAAGGCGTAATGCGCTGTCATCGGAATAGGTCACGAAATTCGCCGTCTTGCCCGTCCATTGATCGGGGATATCCTGCTGCGGCAGCAAGGTAGGATTCAAAGCTGTCCCCCAGTTCAGATCCTGCCGGGCGTTCACATCGAAGCGGGCATCGCCCAGCATGGCGACAGGGTCCAAACCGGCACGGTCGGCCAAAATGCTGCCACCCGCCTCCAGCAACCCCGTACCACGATCGGCGTAGAACTCCCCACCCTGAATGTCACCACCGGCTTGAACACGGAAGGAACCGCCACCGCCGGGTTGGGTGTTTTGCGTCAGCCAGCGGGCATTGAGTCCTGAGTACGGGCTTGGATCCGGCTTTCCGTCAGTTGCGGGGGTCGTCCATATCCCCATGGGTTTTCCGGTACCGGGAACCATGACCGAGAGATCCTCCACATCACCACCGGCGGTCACGGTGACTGTCCCGCCGCCCAGGGCACCGAGGTTCTGGTTGAAGTAATGGCGGCCCTTAACATTGAAAATGAGCGGATTGCCTTCTGCATCCACGGTTTCCACCAACTCGTTGGCCGTGCTGCCGCTGAGATTCAGCCCCCAGGCGGTGGCTGTTCGGGTGGAGTCGTTTGAGTCGTCCGACCAGGTTCCGGTACGCACCAGCCAGTCGCTGATGCGTTGTCCGGTTGATAGGCCCTCAATGTTGGCTCCGGCACGCAGGCTGAGATCCCCGCCGCCGGTGGGGTATTCCGCCACAAACTGCCAGGCCGTCCGGTATTCGTTGGTATACCCGTTACGTAACAGTCCGGCCAGGCGTACCGGATCCAGCCTGGAAAGATACTGGGCCAGGTCTTCGCCAGCACCCGGTGCGGCTATGCCCGGTATGTGGCCCAGCATCAAATCACCCCAGGTGTAGGGAGCCGGACGGCCCGCCGTGTAGACCGCAGCGGCGGCATCGGGATGGCGGGCATCGGCCAGGAACCGGATGCTGCCCCCTGCGTCAAGGCTGATGTCGCCGGTTCCGGTTCTCACCATGACCTGAGTTTTTTTGTAGCGGGGCGCGAGTGTGAGGTCGGTTCCGGCCCGCAGCGCGTAACTCCAGGTGGCGACTGGCTGCATCACATCATGGAAGTGCAGTGTGACCGGAATATCCGGCAGAATCATGCCCAGAGGATCCGGCAGCGCGGTGTTGGCAAAGCCGTCGGTAAGGCTGGCCTGAAGATTAAGCTGGCCACCCGCAGTAATGGAGAGCACGCCGGGTTCTCCCTGATACCGCCAGTGATCATCCATAAAATCCCAGGTCTGGGTCAGGCTGATGTCGCCACTGTTGCGTATGTCTATGCCAGGCTGTACCTGCAGAACCGCAGAGTAAGGGTTATCCGGTAACACGACTTTGGCCATGAAGTCGGTGGTATCGGCCTGTATGCCGGCTATGGTTTCGGCATCAATCCGGGTGATCCCGGAATAGATGCGGGTGGCTTCCAGTACCGTTTGGGCACTGCCGGTAATCCGGGTGGCCAAGGGGCTAATGGCCAAAGTACCCGTGGATTCATTCCGTCCGGTACGCAAATGCACGTCTCCGCCGGTGTCGGCAGTACCACCGGACACGTCAATCCGGGAACCGTCCAAAAGGTTCAGGGTTCCTGATTCAGCGGCCACAGCGGTACTGGGAATGGCATCCAGAATTACCGTACCGCCCTGCCCTGCCGAATCACGGGCATGCGCGTCGATGGTGGAGGCTGTACCCAGACGTATGCCTTCAGCCCCCAACAGGTGCACCCGACCGCCCTTGTCCCCTGAGGCATCAATCTGGCCTTCGATGTCTACCGAACCGTGGTCGGCCCGCAGTTCCAGATCATGGGCTACGAAACGGGTATCGGCGGGCAGGACTATGGAACCCTGGCGCAGACGCACCGACACCGAATCACGGAATCCGGCCTCAGCCAGTTGTTGCCACAGGGAGGCTGAGTTCCATCTACCCACATCCAGTTGTACAGCCGGTGTCGCACGGGCAGTGGCCAGGCTGGCGGTGATCTGGCCGTCCCAGATCAAACGACCGTTCGGACTGGAAAGAGACAAGGCTCCACGGCCATCATCGTCGCCAGACAGATCCAGACTAGCCCCTTGAGCCAGGACAATGTCTCCGTCCTGGGCCGTGAGTTGAATGGAACCGGCCGGGGTGACCGGGTGGGTTTCGCCAAAGCTCAAGCGACGGGCCGAGACATCCAGCCGACTGCCCGCATCTAGCTGGATTCCGCCCGATTCTGCATTCAGGCTGATCGCTCCGGCCGGCACATCAAACCGACCTACGCCCCCAATGCGCTCACCGTGCATCGTCCAGGTGACCCCAAGACCTGCGTCGGGCCAGGTGGAAGGGGACGTGGTCGGGGCTGAAAGGGTGATCGCACCGGACTCTACGTCGATACGCCCGCCGCTGTATCCACTGAAACGGGGCGTATCCAGAGTGAGTGAACCTGGAACGCTCAAACGACCCGAGGCCGTTTGTTGTGCCTCACCGGCCCGTAATTCGAGACCGGCCGACAGCGTAGTGTGCGCGAATCCCGCAGTGCTGAGTGCGCCGGAACCCAGTTCCAGAGTGTGTGTGGCCGATAAGTTCAGGCTGGAAGCCGCCCCGGTGTCGGGGGAGGCTGAGGGCGTTTGAGTGTAGTGGTCTTGCCAGCGCAGGGTATCGGCCTGAAGCACCACCGCCGTATCAGGATCACCTGAACCTCTAAGCACCGGGGTGTCCAGAATCAGATGACGGGTATTCAGCGTACTCGCACCGTTGAAGAGTATGCCGCCGGGGCTACTCAGCAGCAGTTCGTCGACGGCCAGTTGATCAGCCGAAATCACCAGTCCACGGGTATCGGGTGAGGCAGTTCCTATGGTGATGGCACGGGCCGAAACCGCCAGCGCACCGTCTTTCAGGGCAATATCACCCTGAAAGCGGGTATCACGGGTGGCATCCAGCAAGATGGAACCTTGAGCAGAGAGCGTCGCACCCGCTTCCACCGTGAGTAGCCCCTGTTTGCCGCTGGTTTTGGAGCGTATGACCGACAGTTGCGGTCTAGCTGAAACCCGCAGCAACACGCCATCGTCATTTCCGGTTCCGGTATGGGTCAGTGTCAGAGGCTCCACCGTATCGGAAGTTTTGCCGGTACTCACCACCCCGCTGCCGCTGGTGATATCAACACGGTTACGCGCCACCAGTATCACGTCCTGTCCGGTTAGCGTGGCCTGATTGTCCAGTTTTACTGACTGCGACATCACGTTTAGTCGTGAACTACCGGACGAATCATCACGCCATCCGCCCAAAACCAGGCTGGCCACGTTCAGACGATTCAACTCGTCCGCCAGCAGTATCACCGTGTGGTCTGAGGCTCTGCGTTGCGAATCACGCCGTCCGACTATGGCCAGATGCTGGGCACTGATGTCCATGTCACCGCCACGACCGCCTTCGGGAGCCTCGCTCAACACCCATGCTTCCAGGCTCAAGGCCTGACCGGCGGCCACCGCCAGACTGCCGGCATCCTGCGGGAGGCGTGGGATCGGAGTTTCTGCCGCCTGGGCCTGGGCCGTAAAAAACCGGTTGGCGGAGTAGTCGTGGTATTCCGAATACTGGCGGGCAACCGAACCAGGCTGTACGGCAAATCCCTGCCACCGGGATGAGTGCAAACCGGTGTCGGCAACCTGATAGCGTCCCGCTACCACCTTGGCCCCATCCAGACGCTGGTGGGTCTGCCCCGGGGTCATGTCCTGGGTGTTGGCTTCGGGGCGTATCCACCAGGCACCCGGCAACAACGCATAATGCGCCGGCAACAAGGTGTATTCACCGGCAGGCAAACCCGAACCACCCGCCAGGTCAATGCTGTCCCCCATGGCAAGGCCAGAATCGGGAAACTCCAGTGGATCGTATGGGGTGCTGATGGAATGCAGGCCAGGAATGATTGCATACCCCGAATCGTGTTGTGCTTCGCCCAAAACATCACGGCTGCCCCCAGGGCCTGGTATGAATTCCCAGGCAAAAAGATCGCCTCCTCCACTCAGATCCAGCGTCGCGCCGCTGTCGAGTTGTATGGAGGGGGCCGAAAGGGCCAGGCGTTTTTCTGGTGGGGTATTGATGAGGCGGTTAATCAAGCCGCTGCTTTCCAGGGGGTAAAGCCAGGTCAAATCACCCGAACCACGCCCCAGTGGCACGGTCAGGCCATTTCCCGACACCGTGCTTAAGCTGCCCGGATAAAGTTGCAGTGCCGTTTCGGCCTCAAGCTGTAACTGACCGAAGGGGGCGGCCAGCACGCCGTGTTGTTCGATGGTGTTGGCGTGAAGAGTCAAACGCCCCCCGGCGGAATAAATGGGGGTGCGGGGTGATTCGGATGCGTTCAGACGGAATACCCCGCCCTCCTCCAGGGTGACCGTATAGTCGCTGAGGGTGGCGGGATAAAACTGACTGGCGGTGATGGTGAGGTCACCGGCCAGGTGTAACGCCCCCAGAAAATTGCGGGTTTCCCGGGCTTCCCGGATGCCGATGGCGCGTACATCACCCTGACTCTGCATCTCCACCTGCCCGTACCCGTCAAAGCTCAACCCGCCGATCAGGTCTATGCCCTGAGCCCACACGGTGAACGTGCCCGGCCCGGTATGGGGGGGCGGAGCCAGGCTGGAATCAAGCAAGGTCGAACCGGAAAGCTGATCCACCCGGCTACGGGTAGAACCCACAACCACACGCGGTGCTTCCAGTCGCACACGGCCCGGCGTAGACGGCAGCCAGACCAGACTGGGGCTGTTCAGTACGATGTCCCGGTCTGCGTGCAGGCTTATCGCCTCGGCAAACCCGATACTCCCGGTGTAACCGCCGTTAAGATTGATGGCATCGGTGCTCAGTGTCAGGCTACCGGCTTGGGCGGCGTTCAGGCGATCCGCCGACAGAAACACCTGCCCGGAATAGGACTCGACCGGAAATTCATCACCAAAACGCAAGCCTGAAGCGACTCCCTGGCTGATGTCGGTAACACGGGCATTCACCACGATGCGGCGAGGCAGGTTCAAATTGACATCATCAGGAAACACCCCACCCGGAATGGGTTCGGTCGGCTTGCTTCTGCCGTCTCCGTTGAGTTCGACCTTAATGCTCCCGCCACTGGCACCCGCACCACCGGATTGAGCCAGCAGTCGGGCTGCCGAGACTATGCCTTCACCGGCACGCAACTCAATGCTTCCGCCTGATGAGGCGATGCTCTGGGTGAAATAACCGGGTGTGTGTGCGGCATCGGCCAGAAAATCCAGATTCGCCTGAGTGCCGCTGACATCAATCAAGGCATCCGGGGCGGTCATCAGATAACCCCGGTGAGCCTCCAGGCTAATTCGGCCACCGGGCAACACCTCACCCAGAACCCGGCCCAGGTTGTTGCGTTGCGGCCTGAACACCCCCGTAGCCGATAGCGCACTGCCGGATTCCAGCCATAAGGACTGGGCGGCAAAGTAGCCGTGATCGCCACTGACAGGTTTATCCAGACTCAGCGCGATTTCCCCCCCGGGTGCCCGCAAACGGCCCGCCACCTCCATAGAGGTATCAGAAGCCAGCGCGATGCGTCCTGAAGGTTCAACCGTAATTTGAGCATTCTGGCCAATCCGCAAAACGCTGTTCCGGTTTTGTTCAGCCGTCTGGCTGACCGCCAAACTCAGATTGACTGGCTGACGCAGATCATCGGGCATACGAAAGCTGGCCGGGGTATTGCCCTCGCTGCCCGGCAAATCATCAGCGGAAACCAGGTCTTGCAGTTGATCGGGCAGACGCCGCGTGCTCTGACTGGGCGACAGCACCACCCCGTCGGCTACGCTCAGGCCGTCGTGATTGGCGGTGATCTGATAATCGGCAAAACCGCCGTGCCGGAAAAAATCCGGGGTCAAACGCAAGCCTGAAGCCGTGTCGTCTGGCGTAGCCACTATCGACACCTCTCGGCTAGCCAGACTCAAACGACCGCCCTGGCTCACACCCAAAGCGCGGACGTCGCCCTGCAGGATCAGGTCAGAAGCAGGCTGTCCGGCTTGGGTGGTTTGGGCTGTCAAAGCGATGCGCCCCCCTTGCCCGCCTTGAAGATGACCGTCCCCGCTTAACCACGCACCGCCATCAGCATCAATCAGGCTGCCGGGTTCGAGCACCAGATTCTGCTGCTCAGTGCTCAACTCGACCGTGCCTCCGTCAGGTGCTGCCACGGCCTCAGTGGGGTGGGTGTCGTTGACCCAGTTGCCCGATACGGACAGCCTGGCGTGTTGGCCCAGCACCAGACCACTGGAACGCGGCAACGGCACGCCCTCAACATTCAAGGCGATGGGGTTCATGCGTATGGAACCTGAGGGAATGCGTATCGCACCGGCGATATCAAAACCGGAAGCCGCCACAGACAAGGATCCCCCTGCCGGCAAATGCAGATGGGTTTCGGCGGGTACGGTCAGGGTGGCGTTGGTTTTGATGTCGATGTGACCGAAACCGGAGTCGGCCAAAGACGCAGAGGACAGATTCAACGCTGGAGATGAGGGCATGCCGTCTTCCCCCAGAACGACGGCCTGATACCCCTGGAGCGTGCCTTGGTTCAGGTCTATGCCGAGATGGCTGGACTCCACCGCACTGGACACGGTGCGCTGGTTCTGGCCGGTGACGGTTTTGCCACTGAGCAGACCATCCAGTTGCGCGGAATAAGCCGCCAGGTCCAGCGTCCCCCCGGCTTTGCCCTCCACGTAACCTGAATCGAACCGCGCCAGACCCACACCCGCATTCAGCCAGCGATTCACCAACCCCCAGGCCGGATGCAGCGTTTCGCCCACTTTGAGCAAGGCATCATAGTGACGGGACGGATCCGCACGACCGATGTCATACAGCACCCCGCCCGAGCGCAACTGGCTGGTTTCTATCCAGCCCGGAAGATAGCGTACCGAACCGCCCGACACATCCAGCACGCTGCCGGGTTGGGCGATCAGATCACCGCTGGAACGAATGCTGAGGCTTCCGCCCCGGGTGCTGCGCTCGTCCAGACTGCGTTCAATGCGGGCCAAAGCCCCTGAGACATCGGCAATGGGAATACGCCCGTTAGCCTCCACATCACGGAGATCCACCTGCACCGTTTGCCCGTGCAACACCCCCTCTCTTTGCAAGGGCGCATCCCGCAGTTCGTTGCTGCGTAGTTCCACAGACAAAACATGGCGTGATGCGGGCAATGGAACGTCTTTAATCCCCGAGACATCTACCCGACTGCCGCTGTCGAGATAGACCCGGCCACTGCCCTTGAGTGAGGGATTGGAGGGATCGTCACTGGCGACCAGTGCCACTGTGCCGGAATGTGCAAGCACCTGTGCGCCTGCCGCCAGATTGACATCGTGAGCAGACACTTCGACACGGGATTGACTTTGGGTTTGAGCGTCTACCGCAGTTTGATCAACACCGGTATCCAAAGCCACCTGAGTCAGGCTGTTTTTACCTAGATTGACTCTGGCAAACTGACCCAAACCATCACCCCGATCAGTAGCCCGTTGGGTAACGCCCGGCAACAGGGAACCATCCGCCCCGGTTCTGAAGCCCTCCCGTGCCAGCAGGCGTACTGTGCCTTCGAGGCGTACCGAAGTGCTTGCCGACACTCTTCCGTCCTGATTAACCGCGAAGCCCAACAGGCTGACATTGCCTCGCTCGGCCAGAATGTTACCCAGGTTTTCAATCGAGCCACCGGTATCGACTTCGACCACCAATCCTCGAATATCCGAATCGGCGGAAGCCTGTTGCAGATACACCTTGTCCTGACTGGCAGCCAACAGGATCTGGCCATCCGGTGCGTGGAGAGTGCCTTTCTGGGTAATGTTGGGTGCTGCCAGCAGGATACGGCCATTGGTGGCCGAGGTGGAAAGCAAGGCTCCGGGTTCCACCACAATAGCGCCGGGTTGGCCTTCGACCCGGGTCGAGGATAAATCCGGTTGTTGGCCCGTGCTGAAGCTACGGGCCAAACCGCGAGCCAAGGTATCCTGGCTGATATCCAGGCTGCTGACCACCAGGGCATTGGCATCAACACGGGCCTGCTCACCAAAAACAAAGCCATTCTGGTTGACCAGATAAACCTGGCCGTTAGCGGAAAGACTGCCGAGAATCTGGCTGGGATCAGCCTGATGGATGTTGTTCAGCGCGACCGAATCGCTATGGGGTTGCTCGAACCGAACCCGGTTGTCCGGGCCGATGTTGAACCGCTTCCAGTCCAGTGTGGCCTGATCGGACAACTGCCGGATGGTCATGGTATTCCCGGAAACGACCGGCGCAGCCACCTGCCCGGACCCAGGAGCCACCAGCACCTCCGCCGGAACCGGCAACTCGGCCCAGGTCGGCGCAGGAGCGAGGCTCAGCAGGCTGTGGATGACGATGACCCAAGGCGAATAGGCCAGCGAAAACGCGGATGAATCAGAGGTCAAGCCTGATTTCCGTAGCGGGTGATGAGGGGGAGTCACCAACCCATGCGGCAGCGAAGTAGGGGAAGATTTCATGATGGCCAGTGAACGGTATGTACTGCATGGGTACATGCCATTTACCGTGCCAGATGCTTAAGGCAGGAATTATGCGGCTGAATGCCAAATGACGGGCAGAGCCGTGTTGATACAGCAACAATTTCTGTTGATCACCTGTTGCTGAGGCCACAGCTAAAAGTGGGTGTCCCTTTGTTTTGGCAGTGCATCGGTAGGGTATATCCAGCTAATTCTCAGGTCGGCGGGTTAAGCCCGGATTTTTTTTAAGCCATTCCACCTGCATACTCAGGCGTCCAATCTCGCGGTATAGCGGATCCGTATCCCGGCTTTCATCAAAGGCCTTGG
>JBPCSC010000010.1:0-2038 GCA_051007495.1 Methylococcaceae bacterium
ACCACTGATTCGTTGACCGAATACCCCAGAATGGCCAGCACCCCGGCGAGAACACTCAGGGTGAATTCCCATTGGAAAAAGGCAAACACCCCGAGAATGATGACGATGTCGTGCATATTGGCGATGATGGCCGCCACGGCAAACCGCCAGGCAAAGCGCATGGCCAGATATACCATGATGCCGCCTATCACCAATATCAAAGCCAGGCCACCGCTTTCGTACAATTCGCGCCCTACTTGTGGCCCGACAAATTCTACCCGCCGCATCTCGGCGGCTGCATCTTGAGCTTTAAGGCTGGCAAACACCTGTTCGCTCAATCGAGCACCGTTGACCTCTTCGCCCTTGATCGGGATGCGGATCAGCACATCACGAGAAGTACCAAAGCTCTGTACCGATATTTCCGGTATGTGCTGGGCTTCCAGTGTGGTGCGCACCGCCTCCAGGTTGGCTGGCTGGCTGTAGCTGACTTCCATCAGCATGCCGCCGGTGAAGTCTATACCCAGGTTAAGCCCCCTGAAGCTCAGTGCCAATATGGCCAGTATGAATGTAACCAGTGAGATGGCGGTGGTGATCCGCCCGTATTTCATGAACGGAATGTCGTTCTTGATCTTAAAAAATTCCATCAGATAGTTCCTCTTTACACAGCCAGTTTGGCCAGTTTACGCTGACGGCCATAGGTGAGATTAACCAGTGCCCGGGATACCAGAACGGCACTGAACATGGAGGTCAGAATGCCTATGCAAAGCACCAGGGCAAATCCGCGCACAGAACCAGAACCCAGCAAAAACAGGGCGACACCCGCCACCAGGTTGGTGACGTTGGAGTCCAGAATGGTGGAAAAGGCCCGGTCATAGCCTGCATGTATGGCTGTTTGGGGCGGCAAACCCAGACGCAATTCTTCACGAATACGTTCGTTGATCAGCACGTTGGCATCAATGGCCATGCCCACGGTCAGCGCGATACCGGCCAGACCAGGCAAGGTGAGGGTTGCCTGCATCAAAGACAGTATGGCCACCAGCAACAAAACGTTTACACCCAATGCCACGACCGAGAAAACGCCGAAAGCCCGGTAATAAATGATCATGAAGACGGCAATGATGAGGAAGCCGTATTCGTTGGATTTCACACCGCTGTCGATGTTTTCCTTGCCCAGACTAGGACCCACCGTCCGTTCCTCGACAATTTCCACCGGTGCGGCCAGTGCGCCGGCCCGCAATAACAAGGCTAGATTGCGTGCTTCCTCGGTGCTGTCCAGGCCGGTAATCTGGAAGCGTTTGCTGAAGCGGTCGCGTATCGTTGCTACGTTAATGACTTCCTCAACCTTTTTGCTGGTCACCACCTTTTGACCATTGACTTCACGGGTTTCCGGCTTGTTTTCGATATAAACCACCGCCATGGCCTTGCCGATGTTCTCTTTGGTGGTATCCGCCATTTTGTGTGCCCCAACCCCATTCAGAGTAATGAACACGGCGGCCGAACCGGACTGCTGCTCCAGGCCGGAAGAGGCATTGACGATCTGATCACCCGTTACGATGATCTTGCGCTGCAAAAGCAAAGGCCTGCCGGCACGGTCGTTGTAGAGACGCGCACCCAAAGGGGTTTTCCCTTCACTGGCCGCCTGGGCACTGTGTTCGCTGTCAACCAGACGAAACTCCAGCGTAGCCGTAGCCCCCAAAATTTCCTTGGCTCTAGCGGTGTCTTGTACACCAGGCAACTGAACCACGATGCGATCATCACCCTGTTGCTGGATGACGGGTTCAGCCACCCCCAGTTCGTTCACCCGATTACGTAAAGTGATGGTGTTCTGTTCCACCGCCTGCTTGCGTAGGGAGCGACGCTCCACCTCGCTGATACGACCGAGCAAGGTGTTGTCTTCATCCTTCCATTCCAGGCCTTTCACTTCCCGGTTAATCACATCCTGAGCCTGTTTCAAGGCATCGCGATCCTGAAATTTGACGGCTATCGTCTGGTTGTCTCGTTCCACCGAAAGGTAACGAATTTTGCTTTCACGCAGCAGGGTGCGTAAATCTTCCACATG
>JBPCSC010000011.1:0-8171 GCA_051007495.1 Methylococcaceae bacterium
GTATTGAATGCCACTTGAACCTTAACCCCGGTCGTTACGACATTACCCAGAATCACCGGCTTGCTGACCCCGCTACCGGCGATAAAGCTGACTCGCTCAATCTTTCGGGTGATGAGATCAAGCAGGTAGATGTCACTGGTGTCATTGATGTCGGGTTGTTGATCGGAAGCCAGCAAAGCACTATCGGTTTGAATGGCCAGAAATCGCCCGTCGTTGCTGAGTGCATAACGTTCGAGTGAAATGTCAATATCTTCGCCCAGTACCGTGGCGAGCAGGCTGGCATCGAGACCCGAAGGCTGTAATCTCGCCAGCATACGGGTATCGGAACCATCGCGTACCTGCGTTTCTGCTACCAGGGTAAGCTGGGTACTCGTTCCTGCCAGGTTGGCCGAGTGAACATCCAACTCTCTGGCACTGACTCCTCCAGATGCCAGTTGAACATTGAGGCAATCCCGGTATTGCTGTGTAGTCAGATCATAAGTCCATACACCGTAATGCAGCCGTCCCGGTGTGGCATCTGCGTCGTCGGTAAAGGTGGCGCGTACCAACAAGATTTTGCCATCGTCGGAAAACGCCAAGCCTTCGAGTAATTGCAGATGGGCACCTCCATTGGCAATCGGGGAAAGATCCGGTGAAGCAAGCTGAATGAGAGCCATGACTGAATCTCCACCTAGATGCCAAGGTAAATATCGATACCCGAAAAATTGGTATCGACATGGCCCACGAAACTCACCAGCGGTAAGGGTATCGCCGCCCCAGTACCATCGACATCCAGTTTTAATACTCCCGTCGCTGTATCCAGCAGGAAATAATCATTCTGATCGATTGCGGTGGCCCCCGCTCCTTTAACCCATGAACCACTGTCCACAGTACCGGATGAAAACTGGGCCAGTTGTTCGGGAGGCAGGTTCAATGAGGAGATATCCAGGATGAGCAAATCGATACCCGCCATGAAATCAGTGATTGTGTCCGGAACAACACCAAGGCCGTTATAACTCACCAGAAACTGATCACTGCCGTCTCCACCGGTCAGGGTATCGGCACCTCCGGCACCCTCCAGGATGTTATCGCCCATATTGCCAACCAGTAGATTATTGGCGGCATTACCAGTGGCTGTCGTATCCGCTAGCCCTACCAACTCCGCGTTTTCAATGCCTTCTGGCAAAACTACATCCAGGCTGGAACGTATAGTGTCATTACCTGCGGTGTCGATGAGGGTGTCATGGCTATCGTTCAACACGTAGATGTCATTGCCTGCTCCACCTTCCAGGGTATCTGAACCCAGGCCACCGGCCAGGATATTATTTCCCGAATTCCCGACCAGCCGGTTGTCGAGGGAGTTTCCGCCTGCCGTGTAATTGTCAGTGCCCTCAAGTATCAGATTCTCGATATTGGACGTTAGCGTATAACTGGTGTTGGCACGCACCGTATCCGTGCCTTCGCCGGTTAACTCCACGATACTGTCAGAACGTGAATCGACTCGGTACAGATCATCTCCGGTTCCCCCAGCCATGCGGTCAACACCGGTACCACCGTCCAGGGTGTCGTTACCCCCGCCACCCAGCACAGTATCCCGCCCGGCCGAGCCACTCAGATTATTGGCTGCGTCATTACCGACCAGCGTGTTGTTGAGCGATTGACCAGTCAAATCAATGGCATAACCGGCCACAGCCTGCAACATTTCGATATTGGCAGGGGCGGTCAATGTGACGGACGTACTGATTAAATCCTTGCCGCCTGCGCCGCTGGAAATCACTTCCATCACCACATCACTGCTCGAATCAACCACATACGTATCGTTACCCGGCCCACCCAGCATTATGTCGTTGCCTGTTCCGCCATCCAGATAGTCGTTACCGCTGGAACCATCCAGCGTATCGGCACCGCTGCCTCCAAACAGGCTATCGTTACCGAGTCCTCCCAGTAAACGATCATCCCCGGCATTTCCCTCCAGTAAATCATCCCCGGCCATACCTTGCAGAGTATCCGCTCCGATGCTGCCGTATAAGCTATCGGCTCCCGTTGTGCCGACACTGGAAGCAGCAGCCCCCTGTACCTGCAAGGCCAGGCTCCAGCGTGTCGCAAGACCTTGTGGATCACGGGCCTCAATGGTCACGGCTCCGATGGGACCGTTAACGTTTTCCGACAAGGTGAACGTCAACTGTGACAGTTGCTCCAGCGTGAGTGAATCATCAAGTCTGACCGTCGTGTTATTCAGTTTCACCACGCCCAGAGCCGGTAACTCGGTAATCTTGACTGAGCTAAGTGTTGATTCGGGATCACTCGGAGCGAGCATTTCAAGTGTGACGGTCGATTGCGCCGGGTACTGAATAACCAGCCCACTGCCGTTGTTGGCAAAACGTGGTGCGTCGTTTATGGCATCAATAAACAGATGCACCGAGGAATCAGCCGTTACATTGTCCGCGTCAGTGACCTGATAGCGCAGATACCCCATATCGCCATTTACATCGGCTGTCGTTTGGTAGTGCAGTTGACTCAGGCCATCGGCGGTCAACACCGCGTTGACCGAAATCGTATTGCCAGCACCGTCCAACACGATGCCCTGTGTCGGTACTTCGAGAACGCGCACCGAAACCGTTTTCCCTTCGGGATCGTGGGGAGCCGTAATGTTGAGTGCCACGCGACCGGCATCTTCCAGAATGATCTTTTCCGATGGATCATCCAGCACCGGTGCCTGGTTGTCGCCGAATTGCAGGGTCAAGGTATCGCTCGCCGAATCACCGAAATCATCGACGGCTCTAACCTGCACATTGATACGCCCTCTCAGGTCGGCAGGCGGTACCCCCGTGAATTTGTGCGTAGCCGCATCAAAGCTCAACCAGCCTGGAAGGTCACCTCCAGCCGCCGCCGATACCTGAATGACTGGGGGTGAGTTTTTGCTGATGTCGGTACTGTCTGCATCGCTGAAAGCGCGGGCCGGCAGAACAAAGTCGAGACCGGTCGTGGTGGCCACTTGTACCGGTGTCGAGAAGAAGGACGTATTGGCCACCGGCGCATGATTGCCGCTGAGTGTTCCAAGACTCATTTCAGCGTCATTGAATACCAGTCGTTCGATGTTTTTAAGGGTATCGATGCCTTCATCACCGCCGGTCGACCGGTTATCACGTACGGTCACCGTTTTACTGGCGGCATCGAATGACACGGCAAACTCATCCCGGTTGCCGGCGTAGCGGGCCGTATCGCTGCCGTTACCGCCGTCGAGAGTATCGTTACCCAAACCGCCGGTCAGCGTATCGGCCCCGTCCCGTCCCTCCAGTTTATTGGCCAGATCATTCCCTTGTAGTCGGTCATTGCCACTGCCGGCAATGGCATTTTCGATGGATGTCCAGGCCGCAATGGGATAACTCACGCCCTCGGCTGCAATTTGCCCTCCGCTTTGTAAATCGACCCACAGATCGTGCAGCAAGGGGGAGGCATTGAGGGTGTCGGTGCCGGATTCGTCGGTCAGTTCCCGCGTGGCTTGCGACTGAAAGCCTTCCTCGGTGAATACATAGGTGTCATTTCCATCTTCCCGCTCACCGTACACTCTAAGTGACAGACTGCTGAGCGTACCGGTTTCTTCGGCTCTGACATCCCGTATCGTGACCGCCCATTGCCCCACGGCTTCTTCGCCCCAGAACTGGGTACTGGCAAAATCCCACAACAAATGCGTCGGCATTCCACTGTCGGTACCACTCAGACCAAACGGCTGTTCTGCGTTGACGGTGGGCCGATCCAGCACTCTCGATACCGTACCCTGTGGCGAGGTGATTTCAATGATGAGATCGCCCAAACGGGTGTGCCGCAGATCGACACCCAGTTCCAGATGCTCAACCCGCATTGCATTGTCGATGGTGAAACTGCGAGTCCAACCCACCTCGTTCCCATCAGGGATGGCCTGATTGAGACCAAAGGCGCGGGCTGAATCACTGACTTCATTGAGGGCCGTGTTGCTTTCCTGCCAGGTATCGGCCAGGCAAACGGCGGCGTAGGCATCGACCAAACCAAAACCGGCTTGATCGTTATAGGCGAGACCGCCCAAGTTGCAATCAAAGGCGGCATTGATTTTCCAGTCCTGTTCGACCGGATGGGTGGCTGAATAGGCCAGAATTTTCTGGATGTCCCGGTAACCCAAACCCGGATTGGCCTCCAGCATCAGGGCGACGACACCCGAAACCATGGGGGCGGCGGCTGAAGTCCCGGAAAACGAGGTGTAGTTGCCCGCTGGGTTTTCACCCCAACCGGCCTGGTGACGATCCGTGGTAATCATGTCGGCGCCATAGGTGCTGACCAGCACGGTGGCCCCCGGAGTCGAGAAACCGGCCATGTTATGATCAGATTGCGCCGCACCGACTGCGATGACTTCGCGGGCACTCTGGAAGTTGTGGTAATTGGTATTGTCACCACTGCCGGCACTGTTACCAGCGGCAAACACGAATACAGTCCCTTGGCCGCTACGCCCATCTTCCACGCCTTTGCGTAGTGCCTGATAAGCAAACGTCAGATTGGTGTTGTTGAAGTTGTCGGAGAAGGGGCTGATCGCGCCCCAACTGTTGTTGCTGACATCGAAATGCGACTGTAAGTCCAATGCCTGGGTAATCTGATCCCAACTCCACTTGACCCGTGTTGATACCAGTTCGGCATCCGGTGCCACGCCTACGATGCCGGTTTCGTTGTTGGCTTCGGCAGCAATGATACCGGCTACCAGGGTACCGTGATTGTCAGGCGGGCCAATGAGGATAGGGTATTTCGGGCTGCCATCCGCTGTGTCGAATTGAGTGTCGTAATTCTGGCTGAAATCCAGTTGATGTTGCAGGTCGGGATGACTGGTGTCTATGCCGTCGTCCACCACGCCTACTTTGACTCCGGCTCCGGTCATCTGTCCTTTCAGCACATCGAGACCTATGGCGGGGAGATACCACTGTGCCGCTTTGAGCGGGTCTGCGGTACCGCTGTAGAGTTCCCGTAGCCGTAGGGTATAGCTGCCGGTTGTATCGTTGTTCCCGCCGACATCCAGATAGTAGTCACCTGTGTGGTCAGGCGTAAATTGAATGCGAGCATCCAGCCCTGCACCGCTGTTGTCGTCCTGTGCCAGTTCATTGCCATCCACATCCAGCAGGCGCAAGCTGGCATCCTGGAGTGAACCACCGGCACCGTTGCCATTGGCCAAGGCATCGATGACGTAAACCTTACCTGCCGTCAGGCTGGCATGCATCCAGTCGTGATCGCCTGCGTAATCCACCCGCCCGCTAACAGGCTGACCCAGGTTGATCGTAACCCCCGAACGGGTGTCGGCGGTGATATCGCTGGCGGGAACCGAGTTGTTGCTACCGCCCAGACGGGTATCCAGCAGATAAGTACCGGTATTGCCAGGCAGGTTTTCAGCGGTGACGGCCAGGTAATATCGACCTGCGCTGAAAACGGAAACCGACAAGTCGGTACGTCCACTCACTCTGTCGTAATGACCTGACGTGACCAGTTGGCCATTGCTGTCCAGAAGGCGCAACCCGCCCTGAGCCAGCGTACCCAAACCATCGACATAGCCTTTGAGCGAGAAATCGTAGATGTTGCCGGTACTCAGGTTGACCGCATACAAATCGGTATCTGCGGTACTGTCGAGGCTTCCGGCCCGGTTTTCGTTAATGGCCAGCACACCGTCAGTGGCATCCACATACTCGTTCACCCGATCGGGCCGGTCATCATCTTGCTGGGTGCCGAGATCGACCACTCGCAGTTTGTATTGACCGGTATGGGTTGTTTCCAGCGGCTGTACCGTGATCCTCATCGTGCCCGAGAGGGCAGCCGTAAAATCAGAGGTATCGAAGAACGAAGGTGTCGCCACATCGTGTATCACTGCGACGGTCTCAGCACTCGCCGCCCCCTGTGCTTGCCAGGCGAGTTGCAGACTGGCCGAGGCCAGTGGCGCATGGATACCATCCCGCATCGGCAGGGTTTCAATGCGATAGCTGTGCCCGCTCTGTAACGTAACACTAAACTGATCACTGTCTCCGGAAAGCCCGATACGCGCCTGCGTTTCGGCCTTGGTCACTGCGCCTGAGCTGACAAAATTCAGGGCCACAGCACCGGCGGTGTCTTCATCAGAGGCATCGCCCGCAGCCAGTGATACCTGATAAGCACCGGTAGCACCGGCCCCATCAATCACTCGGGCATAGTAAGTACCCGCAGCCGCCGCCTTGAACGTCGCCACGGCCAGTCCGTTCAAGGTTTCGAGTCCATCGCCTACGGCCAGACTATGGCCTGCTCCATCCACCACTTCCACCATAGGCCGGCTCAGTGCCGACTCTTGAGCGACGCTGACGTTGACCGACAACACCTGATTCAGGCTGGCGGTGAACTTGAACCAATCTTCGTCGCTATCGGTAGCCAGCCCGGTGGAGTCGATGGCCCTTACGCCATAAGCACCGTCCGCCCACTGAATCGCGCCAGTCAAGGGGGTATCCACCGTCAGCGTAGTGGCACCCGGCAGGGTATTGGAATAATCATCCGGTGCTCGGGTGACCAGCGTATACGAGCCGGTATCGGTCTGGCCGTTGGCGGCTTTGACCACCAGGTAATAGCTGCCATTGGTAGCAGGAACAAAGCTCGTGGCCGGATCATTTGAAATCAAAGTGTTATCCGCAGCCTGCACTAAAGTGCCATCTCCCGCCCTGATTTCCAGTACCGGATCAACCAATGAACCCTGCCCACTACTCGATGCCTGCACCCGGAATACAGAATTCTTGCTGGCTTCCAGGATGATGCGGAACCAGTCCTGATCGTTGTGGGTGAGCAGGTTGCCGACAAAGCTGTCGCCCGGTGTGAGGCTGACGTTGGAACTGAGATCATTCGGCACATCATCCGGCGGCAGGTCGTGTTGGGCCACGCTGATTTGATAAGTCCCCATGCCACGATCCTTGCTGGCTGAAGTCTCCAGATAATAGGTTCCGTTGCTGGCAGGAGCCAGATAGAGCTGGGCATCGTTGCCCGCACCACCGTTGTTGTCGAAATCAATGAGATGCCCGGCACTGTCGAATACCCTGAGATAAGTATCTGCCAGAGTACCGACATGGCCAGACAAACCGGCTACACCGACCTGGTACACCCTGCCGGCAGTCAGTTCAAGCTTGAACAAATCCCGGTCACCCGGCACACCGATAGTGCCGTTTTGAGCAGTACCCAGCGTCAGGCTGGAAGCCTCTGCAAGAGTATCGGCAAAATCATCGGCTGGTGCCTGAGATACCCTGAGTTGATACGCCCCGATGTCATACTTGAACGCACTTTTGGCCTCCAGGTAATACAGGCCGTCAGTGGTTGGGGTGAAATAGGCACGGGCATTCAGACTGCCGGCAAAATCATCGGCCTTGAACAGCACGTCCCCATCGGCATCATGCACGATCAGAAGTGGGTCGATCAGCGGATCAAGTGGGGCCGTATCACTGACATCCCCCGTCAGGTCGATCACATACGTATGCCCCCGGCTGAGTCCCACCCTGAACCAGTCGCTGTCTCCGTTGTAAGACACCAAACCCTGAACCGCTGTACCGGCGGTCTGAATCAGGCCCGTGGTTGCGCGATCATTGCTGTAATCATCCGCCAGCATGGAACCTTGCAATTGATAGGTGCCTTTGCCGGCATTGCCAGACGCGCCGGCATCAAGGTAATACCAGCCGGAATCCGTGGCTGAATAGGTGATTCGGGCATCGGTGGAGCCGCCGCTGTTATCGTCTTGAGTCAGCAGAATACCGGTGACGGAACGTAGGGTGAGTTGCGGATCGGCCAAAGTACCCGCACCGGAAGCAACTCTGGCGCGTAGGTCATAGGTAATGCCTTTGTCGAGCCAAATCCTGAACCAGTCGTGATCGCTCAGGGCATTGATTTCGCTACTGACTGAAAACGTATTGGCTCCACCCCAGTCGATCCGCTCAGTGGTGCTGATGTTGCCGGCAATGGTATCCAGGCTGTTTTGGGTTAGCTCCCACGAGCCTGTGTTGATATTGGCGACATCGCTGACGGCCAGATAATAGATGCCGGTGGTGACCGGCCGGAATACCAGCGCGTCGTCATTGCCCACCGCCGCCGGTGCCGTATCAAATCCTGCTTCAACGAGTCGCCCGGCACTGTCCAGCAATTGCAGTTTAGGATCAACCAGGGTGCCGCCATCAGACGAAGCA
>JBPCSC010000012.1:0-1727 GCA_051007495.1 Methylococcaceae bacterium
TTTACTGGGTGACTTAAACTCCAGATTCTAGGCGTCCCGCCTGGTTTGAGTTCCCTCTGTTTTTTGATGGAGGGAATGTCTTTAACCAGGTACTACTGTATATTTCGAATAAATTAGGTTTTCCGGATCATGTCATCAAAAATACAACTCCGTTCCATCCTGTTACCGCTTATACTGATTGGTTCTGTGGTTACCAGTTATGAATCCAGTGCGGAAGCCAAGAAGGAAGATGCTGCCATGTTGCAAACCTTGCGTAAGGCTCAGGGTATGCTTCGTGATGTTTCTCAACAGAAAGCTGATCTGGAAACCCAGTTAGGCAAGGTTCAGGATCAATTAAAAGCAGCCGAAACCAGAGTCAGGGAACTGAGTCCATTGGAAAACGAGGTTCGCGAGTCCAAGGCTAGTCTGGATCAGTTGCGTAATCAGAATGATGGTTTGCAGCAAAGGGTCAGTGAAGGTAATGACCGTTATCGTGGATTGGCCGAGAAGGAACGCAGCACCGAGACTGAATTGAATCGTTTCAAGGCAGATAATCAAATGTTGGTTTCTGCTGTTAAGGAGCGTATGCAGTGGATAGATTCGTGTACCCGGAAGAACGCCGATATGTTAACTGCCAATCATGAGTTGGCAGGTAAGTATCAGAACAAGGGTTTTTGGGCTAAGGTGAAAGAAATTGAACCGTTTGTACAGACGGGGAGGGTGGCCAGTGAAAATGAAAGTCAAACGTATCATTTTCGCCTGGAAGATCTAAAGGTGACACCGTGGCAGGACGAGGCTGCTGTGAACCCGATCAATATGGAAAGCCCTGTTAATCCTTAGTGGCTTACGCATGTGGAGATGCTTGAGTGGTGAAGGGACGGGCGTTTGGCTTCCGGTTGTGATGGGGTCAAATGGTCTTGCTCCGTGCGTCATTTAATTGTAACGCCTCATTAACCTCGTTGACAATCCTCTGCCTTAGGATGTAAACAAGTTTTAAACAAACCCTTCACAACCCATTTAAACTGGAGTCGACTTCATGAAACTGATTGCAACCATCCATCAATATGATGTATCCATGTTTACATGGTGCATGAATCGTAAACATCTTAATATTTTTGCAGAAATTAGCCGTAGAATCTCCCAGACTGGCGATGGGTATTTATACGCATTGTTAGGGGTTTATCTGTTATGTTCATCTTTGACCGAAGATAGAAACTTTCTGATTGTGGCTTTGTTTGCCTTTGCCGTTGAAAGGTTGTTATATTTCGTATTGAAAAATGGCCTTAAACGTGATCGCCCCCAGGAAGCGATAGGGATTAAAAGTTTTATTATTCCATCTGATAAGTTTAGTTTCCCGTCCGGTCATACATCAGGAGCTTTTCTGATGGCTACCTTGATTACTTATTATCACCCTGCCTTGGGTTTACCCGTTTATATGTGGTCTACATCAGTGGGTTTGTCCCGTATTTTTCTCGGAGTGCATTTTCCTACTGACATTTTAGTGGGTATGTTAATGGGATTCAGTGTGGCCTGTTTAGCGATTAACTTTGTATGATCTCGTAATCTACTTTTTTATATCGATAAAAAAACCCGATACTTCATTGAAGTATCGGGTTTTTTGTTTACTTAAAATAATAAGGCCGGTTCATAAACCGGCCTTATTATTTGGAGATAAGGGTATTTTGGTCGGGGTGAGAGGATTCGAACCTCCGACCACCTGCACCCCATACAGGTGCGCTACCAGGCTG
>JBPCSC010000013.1:0-2349 GCA_051007495.1 Methylococcaceae bacterium
TAGTCGCTGCCCTCACGGACAGTCCAACCCATGACTCGGGGTTCCGGTGGCTCGCTACGCCTTTCCGGATAGAGGACTTTCACCTCCAATCTCTTGCCAGCTTATCCTGGCGCACTGGCCGTCCTTTAGTTTCGCCCATCTCCCGGCTTGATGCCAAGATGCTGCAGCACATCCTTTCTAAAAGTCACTTGCCCACGTGCTGTTACCGTCAATGTCATTCATAGGGGATAAAAATTAGCAGGAAATGGGGGAGGGTGAGTCGTTACCCCTACTTTTAGAGCTGAAAAATGCCTTCATGCGATGGGCGGGGTGGGCTGAACTTCGCTCGCGCAGTGGGCACGCCAATCTTCGCGCAACGGCTCAAGTGCTTTTTGCGCCAGCCCCAAGCGCGAAGCCATCCGCCAGTTGTCCATACCAGCACCACCCGAATAGCGATGATAATCGGCCACTAATAGCCATTGATCAAAGGTTTTTATCAGTTCAGCTTGAACCTCTAACAGATGGCTTCTCAATCCCTGAACATCGGAAATTCCATAGTGCAGTAACTCGACAGCTCCAATTTCATCAATCAAGCCACCATGATCGACATACAACCAAAGCAAGTCTTTTTGTGTCACCACTTGAATGGACTTGCCGAACAGGGTGAATGATTCACTATTATTGATAGCCGAATCGGCTATCAAGCCACGCTTGGCCACCACAGAAACATAATAATTATTTTTCTGTACACACCAGTCTCCATCCTGTCCCCTGCCATTTCTATCATAAGTATTATCGACAAATCCAAGCTGATAAAGGGCGTCTTGCCAGGCTTTGGGTATCTCATCCCGGATAACCAGGTCTATACCCATTGTAAAACGATGTCTGGCCTGAATAGCCAGTGCCAGTTCACCGCGAATGGCATAGTTTCCAGCGAGTAAGTTTAAGGAATCAAATACTTCGGAAAAGACCTCGGGTAAATCCCGGTGTTGCTGCCAAATATCATAACTCAAAAACGATTCAAGGTCTTCGATGCTGCCATTTTCAAAATCCCCCTCTGGAGATGCAGCACCGAATTTTTGTTCATTCAGTGTAGCCTCACCATCCCAACTGTAAGCGGCTAACATCCCTCCTTTCGCCACACTATAATCCACACAGACGACTTTATCTGACAGCGGACTCGGAGTATCTGTTAACCAGTAATGCCCGACAAAGACCGGCTTGCCGCCATCATGTCCGATCAGCGCATGGGGCGGGATGGGGGTACGGGGGAGTTTCACCCGATCTTCGAGCGGCAACAGGACGGCACGCTGGTAATCAGTCGCCTCATTATCCCACCAGCGAATCCGCGTGCGAGTCCGTTCATGTCCATCTTTATCATGAAAGGTATGCGAATCAGGGAGCGGCAATTCGATACCTTTGAGTATTATCTCGACCGCCTTGAATACCGTAAGTTCAGGAGTATCTTACTCCGCCTCATCATCGGGTTCCCGGCAAGCCAGAATCATCGTTTCAGGTGTTAGCAGATTATTAGCAGTCAGATAAGGACGCAAATAATCGAGAGCTTGAGGATGCCAACAGGCATGAATGACCCTAAGCTCCGGTAAATCGAGAAACAGCGGCAAGGTCAAAAACCAGTCGATGACCTCCTTGTGCCGTGGCGTCCCTTCCACCGCCTCCAGAAATTTCTGATGCTGCCTCCGGTTCTTGTCGCCGTATTTGGCCGAGTAGTGTTTACGCAGATATTCACCCGGACAATCCGGGTCAGGAAGAAACCAGGCAATCGCGTTGAATTCATGATTGCCCATTACCGCCTGCGCCGCTCCGGCATCGACCATGCGACGCACCATATCGACTGTTTCATACTGCTTAGGCCCCCGATCAATGAAATCACCGACAAACAAGGCTTGCCTCTCAAAATGCCGCCATGCGCCCCACATTTTCCGATACCCCAAACTGCCCAGCAGCCTTTCGAGAGAATCATAATGCCCGTGAATATCGCCTATTATGTCGTATTTCATAGTTTATCTCCTGAAGTTAATTTAATCAGAGATTATAAGGCTCTCCATCGGCAAGCCTCAAAACATTGGGAAATCCCTCCTGCTCATCGTCCCAGGCAATGCCATGTACTGGTATCAACATTTTTGGACGAATATGGCTGGCAAACTCCCTTAGATCAGCCGATGAAGCATGGCCGCTCGTATGGATATGGCAGGCAGGGCAACCGCGAGATTCAAACCAATCCTGTAAGATAGCGCCATTTTCTTCCTCCAGATAACCGCGCCAGAGAGACCACGACCACGCATCAGAAGGCGTTGGCAGCACTCCACATTTCTCAAAATCCCGCAAGAGGGATTTACGAGTCATGAT
>JBPCSC010000014.1:0-5291 GCA_051007495.1 Methylococcaceae bacterium
CGGGCGTAGGTTTCGTGTGCGCGGGTGATGTTGCGATTTCCGGCTACAGGGGGGTAGCTGACCGTTACATCCTGATCCGAAGTTTCTTCCATGGCCTGAACCAATTCACGGGCCGCAGTGGTTTTTCGGTCGAATTTCTCAATATGGCTGATGGCGACCAGTTCAACATACCGACCGCTGATCCACCCCAGAGCGACTCGTTCTGCTGCAAAGCGCACGGTCAGTTCGTTGCAAAGAGCGAACGCCATACGCATAAAGTGGTTTTCATGGCCTAAGCGGATTCCAAGCTGGATGATGTCATACAAACGATGAGCGCCGTCTTGATCCGCGTTGGGGGTGAGCATCTGACGATTGCGCTGGTAATGCCCCGGTACGCCGGCGGCCAGTTCGGCCAGGGCCAGCAAGCCTTTGCCGGTCGGTGCTTCGAGTCCTGGCCAGACACACAGCACGGCTTTTGGTGCGGTTGAAATGGGGGAAACCGGCAAAAGCAAGCCGAGCAGGGTATGGCCCGAGGCGAGTTGTCCCATCAGGGGTGACTCAACCAGGGTTTGATCGGCCAGACGCACCAGCAGGCGGGCTTCTTCGGCGGAGAAATTGGTTTCGGCGGGAGAGTTCAGCACGGCTTGCCAGGGGTGTTGCTCGCCTTGAGCCATCAGTACGCTGCGGGGGGAATCCAGAGACAGGCGTACGGCCTCCACATAGAGAGGCCAGAATTGCTCCGGTGTGCCGGCAAACTCGGCCAATGATCCCAAGCGGCCGGAGGTGGGGGTTTGAGTACGCGCTTCCGTTGTGTCAGTGGGGGTTTTCTGTAGCACGACTGCCCTCCTGATCCAGTTCGAGGTAGCCGGAAATACCTGGGCGAATGCTGCCTTCCCGGTTTTCAAATTCAGCCATGATTTCAACCAGACCACTGGCTGGATCCGCTACTGGTGAAACGAATACGATAGTGCCCTGTCGCCGGGTTTCGGCATTTTCTTGGCCGAGGCGCACGCTGACGGCTTGGCCCGCCTTGACGTTCAATCCGGCCGATACCGGGAAAGTGCCGGTGAACCGAACCCGACTGACATCCACCAGGGCGATGAGAGGGTCATTGGACGATACGCTTTCTCCGGCCCTAAGAAAAATTTTGGTGATGACACCGCCTATGGGGGCGCGCAGATGACGACGCTCGTAGGCGGTTTTGGCCAGATCCAGTTCTACCTTCTCCCTGCGTTTGGAGTAGATTTGAGTGTCGTGTTCAGAGGTGACGGCTTGCAAGGTCATGGTTTCATCCTCAACCTGCTTGCGTGATACCCCGCCGTAATCCAACAGTAAATGAGCCTCTGCAACCTGCGATTTGAGGGTTTCCCGACGCTGACTGAATTCCTTGAGCTTGGTGTTATCCTCGTACAGGATTTTCCGCCGACGCATTTCCAGTTCTTCCAGGTCACGATCCAGATACAACAGCAATTCGCCGGGCTTGACGGTTTGCCCTTCGGTGACCAGCACCTTTTCAATGCGTCCTCCTACGCTCAGGCTCAATCTGACTTCACGCAGGGCCTGGGTGATGCCCGGAGCCAGCAGTTCGGCTTGAGCCGATGCACTGCCCACCACCAGGCCCATCATGAAACAGACCCGGAAAAACCGGGGGAATGATCGCAAACCCATCATGCTATTCATTGGTATTGTTTGAGGAGAATGCCTTGGGCCGCCTGTAGCAGCGTGTTGGCTTTGATCCAGGCAATTTGCTGTTCGATTACGGCCAGATGCGCGTTGATGCCACGCTCTTCCCGCAAAATGATTTCCCGGGTGTCGCTGCGCCCGGAAAGGAATCGTTGACGCTCCAATGCGATTTGCCGATCTTCCCTCGTGGCCACATCCTGCCACATGGCCCAACGCTCGGTCGCACTGCCCAGCATCCCCAGGCTGGTGTCTATGTCATTGGCGATGGCGACTTCCAAAGCCTTGAGCGACAAAATGGCATCTTCCTTACGCAGATTGGCGACCTGGGTGTCGGCTTTGGCCTGCATGTTTTCGAACAAAGGCATGGACACTTGCAGGCCCACGTTCCAGGTGGCGTAGTCCTTGTTCTGGTTAATATCGAAGGCTCTACCGGTAGAGAGATCCAGCCCGTTCAAGCCGTAACTGGCCACCATATCGACCCTAGGCCAACCCTGGTTGCGGGTGTAGGCAATTTGCACATCTTCACGATCCACCATGATTTTGCGCATGCGGAAGTCATCACGGTTTTCCAGGGCTGTTCGTACGCTGTCGTTGAGATCGGGTGCGGTTGGAATGACCTCGGGCAGAGATTCCCGGGTTTTGAGGGTATCCGGTACGTCATTACTCACCGCCAACAGCAGGGTGCGCAGGCGGTTGAGTTGTTCGCGCCCCGCTTGTCGCGCCTCGCTGCGTCCTGATTCAAACCGCGACAATGAACTTTCCACTTCCCATACTTCCGATTGGGGCATGCGGCCTTCCTCGTAGAGTTTGCTGACCAGTTTTTTGATGCGCCCGGCCATGCTGACCTTGGCTTCGGCTGATTCAAGCCGACGCTCCGCGAGGGAGAGGTCATAATAAGTGGAGATGGCTTCGGCAATCACTCGGGCCTTGGTATCGTTCACAGCGTGATCGGCCGCTTCCAGATCCATTTCGGCCACCCGGATGCGGGCGTTGTTCACTTTTATACCTGCATCCCTGGCCAAGGGTTGAACCAGGGTCAAACCGTAAAAAGTGCGGTAATTATCTCCCTGCCCCGGTCGTTGCTGCTCGATGAGGTTAGTCATGAAGCGCGAAAGCGTGACTTTGCCCTCCACTTTGGTACCCGTGGAAAACACCTTGGATACGCCTACCGAGTAATCCTGTCCCCGACGCCGGTAAACACCCAGGTTGGAGCGGAACAGGTCTTCTTCTGCGGTATTTTGCTGGCGTAACTCGCCACTGGTGGCGGTAGCACTGAGTGCCGGCTGAAAACCGGCACCGGCCCGCTCTATGCCGGTCGCGGTGATGTCGCGTTCATAGCCTTTGGAGCGTATGGTTTTGTTTTGATCGAGCAAGCGATCAATGAACATTCTGAGGGGTAATTCCGCCGGTATTCGCGCTGATCCGGGTTCGGTTTGAGCCTTAAGCGTGCCGGAAACCAGGAACAAGGCGCAGGCAAACAGGAGTAAGTGAGAAATAAATGGCATGTTGAAAAGAACACACTAGCCTGGGGGCGAAGTTCTTGAGGTGGGTCGGTGCTGCGTGGTTAATTCTGCGGGCGCGGAGTTCCGATCGGTTAGTATGGGCGGAGTGGCTCCGCCACTCACTCCGCCCTGTTACCCATCAAACAGCAATTTCTTCCAGAGTTTTGGCCGATTCAGGCTGTTCATCCTTGAGCATGACCAGACGTTCGATCTGCGCCAACGAAATCAGTTGGGCATACATGGCGGGCAGGTAACGCTTGTTGCGAATTTCCAGAAACAGGTCATCAGAAAGATTGTTGAACCGTTCTTCATTAATGACGTAGCAACCGGAGATGCTTTTGACCATGCCATCGTGACGCACGCGCATATTGAGCGGAGTCAACATATTGTGTTCGGTCAGGAATTTGCAGAATTCACGGGTCATGACATCCATCTGCTGCAATTCGGCTAGATAACGTTTGACGTTTTCGATGATCTGGGTGGGTTCGCCCTGTTCGTCAAACAGAGGGCTGCCTTCTGTGTCGCTGAGCAGATCGCTGTCTTCATCCACACAGACCACAAAGCTGTCGTCTTCACCCACCTGACTCAGGGCGAACGGATAACGGCGGATGATGGCGGGGATATAAGAAGCCTGCCATTTGCCTTCCGCGTCGATGAACAGGTTTTCACCGGCTTCCAGGCCCATTAACACTACAGGACGGAATTGATCGTGTTCCTTGTCTTCAGTGAACACGACAGGATAAATGGCCGCAACCCGGGCAAATTCATGGACGGTCACGTAGGCGATGTGAAACTGTGAGGCGAAACTGAAATCAGCCGTCTGCTTGATTTTCTTGCCTGCATGACGGTCTTTGTTGACCGGAACCACTTTCTGAAACATGAGATAAACTCCAAAAGGACGGGTTAAAAAAACGTATGGCGTGAGTGCTGAAACGGTGTGAGCGCGGGTGAATAAGGTTTGTCGGGTGGTTGGACACCGCCCCATCCCGTAGCCCTCCCGCTCTCAGTGGGTACGCAAAACGTCAAGGATTGTATCAGTTTCGCGCAGTTTCATGCCCATATATTCTTGCATGGGGGGATGTCGACGAAATGAACAGAGGCCCCCCGCCTGACTCCATCTGCACTATAATGAAGCCGCTTTGCACAGGGGCTTGCTTGCCGGGTTACTCCGTCGCAGGACACCGCCTCTGTGCGTCCCATTCACCACACACTTATGCTTCATGAGTCAAAAGTCCCCGCCACTTCCACCGCTGACCAGCGGTGTCGTTGTTTACCGCCGCCTGATTGGATATGGCCGGCCCTACTGGAAGATGTTCGTGCTGTCGGTAGTGGCCATGGTCATTTATGCCTCCTTGGGTCCTGCATTTGCCAAGCTGATCCAACCTTTGGTTGATGGAAGTTTTCTACAGAATGATCCTTCGGTGCTGCGTCAGGCCCCATTGATATTGCTGGGTTTGTCGCTGGTGCGTGGCTTGAGCGGTTTTGCCACAGATTACTGCTCGGGTTGGGTCAGTCGGCGGGTTATCGCCGATTTGCGCCAGGATTTGTTCGATCAATTGCTCAATCTTCCCTGTCCTTACTACGATAAATCCTCTGGTGGTCAGTTATTATCCAGATTGCTCTACAACACCGAGCAAGTATCGAATTCATTGACCAAGGGCGTGATGGCTGTGTTTAAGGAAGGCTTGACGATCGTGGGATTGGTCGCACTGATGTTCTATGAAAATTTGATGCTGTCTTTGGTCTTCATGGTCATAGGTCCTCTGCTGGGATTCAGCATCCGGCAGATCAACAGACGCTTCCGCAAGATCAGCATGCGTATACAGGAATCAATGGGAAACGTAGGGCATGTCGCCCAGGAAGCCATAGACGGGCAGCGCATCGTTAAAGTGTTTAATGGCAAAAGCTACGAATCCAGCAAATTTTCCCGCGAAAATGAAGACAATCAGTTGCGCCAAATGAAGCTGGTCTCAGCCGAAGCCATCAGCAGCGCGCTTATCCAGTTCATCTATGTGGGCGGATTTGCGGCTATCCTGTATGTGGTGTCGCTGGAGTCGGTGCGGCAAACCATCACTCCGGGCAGCCTGATTTCCTTCATAGCGGCTATGGCCATGATGATGAGTCCCA
>JBPCSC010000015.1:0-5009 GCA_051007495.1 Methylococcaceae bacterium
CACCATTGCAGATGCAAAAGTAGCACGCGGGTTGTTTGAGCTGGCTACCGGATACTCACACCCTGATGAAAAGATTTTTATGCACCAGGGCGAGATCGTGCGGGCTGAATACAATAAGATAATTCCGCCTGACGTGGCTGCGGCCAAGATGTGGCTAATCAATCGGCAGCCCGCAAAATGGAAAGATAAAGTGGACGTGGTTTTTGAAGATGTTTCATTTGAATCGCCGGAAGAGCGGGAAGTCAGGCGAGAGCGGTTTGATCGGGCCATGGCTAATGCGGCAGTTGCGAAGGATCGGTTATTGGAGCGGTGTAAGTCGCTGGATGGCGAATTTACGAGCGTGACTGACGGCGGAGAGGGCGAAATAGATGGCGATGAAGTCGGCGATTAGCCTCGCCAAAGACCAGCGCTGGCTGGATTTGGTTGAAACTTATGCGTTCAACTTGCCGCGCTTTGCCGTGGATGTGTGCGGGATGGATACCATCACATGGCAGCAGATCGAGATGGCTCAAGAGATTTCGATTCCAGGATGCCGGGTTTCGGTAGCGTCTGGGCATGGCAGCGGCAAGTCTCGGCTGGCCGGAATTACTGCCCTATGGCACCTGGCTTGCTATTTCAAAAGCAACACCATTTTTACCGCGCCGAAGATCGACCAGCTCAGAAAGCAAATATGGATGGAAATATCCGATATGCACGCAAAAATGCGTGAGGGTCCGTTTGCGTGGCTGGCTGAGCATATTGTCGTGATGGGGCAGACCGTTTTCATTCGGGGGCACGCCAAGTCCTGGTGGATCACGGCTAGAACGGCACCCAAAGGTTCGCCTGAAAACCTGGCCGGGGCACACCGGGACTGGCTGATGGTTTGGGCGGACGAGGCATCCGGTATCCCTGATGCTAATTTCGAGGTGCTGCTGGGGGCTATGTCGGATGCTCGCAACCGCTTCGTGATGATGTCGCAGCCTACCAGGGCATCGGGCTATTTTTACGACTCGCACCACAGCAAATCGCTGGGTGCTGGAGGTGTGTGGCACGCCATTTCTCTCAACTCGGAAGAGTCGCCGATTGTTTCGCTGGAATCTATTCGCAACTGGCGATCTGAATATGATTATCAAATCGACGAGCGGGGCCGTTGCATTTCTCCCATGTACCTGGTCAAGGTGTTGGGCCGGTTCCCTGACAAATCAAACGGATTCCTGCTGGGTCGCAGTGAGATTGAATCCTGTTTCGGCAAAAAAGTGATTGATACCGGTGCTGATACGTTCGGCTTCATGCTGTCATGCGATGTGGGAGCGGGCGAGTATCGGGATAAGTCGGTGGCCATTCTGGCGATGGTGTCCGGCTATGGTGACAGCGGGCCAAACGCCAGGCGAGTGCAGATTGTCAGCGTCCCGGTTCGCTCAGGGTCAACCAATATCCATGACTTTTCCGGACTGTTGTTTCATGTCGCGGCAGAAACTGAAAACGTGACCGTGCTGGTCGATGCGGGCGGCATGGGTATCGCGGTCTGTCAGGCGCTGGAGGGGTTGGGCCTGGGTGCTGTCAAGCGGGTCAAGTGGGGTAATCCATGCTTTAGGAAAGCCAATAAAGAGCGGTTCTTCAATTTACGCGCCCAGGCGTCCTGGACGTGTGCCAGGGCGATCAAGGAGGGCCGACTGGGGATAGATGTCGGCGTTCCCAACCGTCGTGAGCTGCTGGATCAGGCCTCGCGCATTCCTTTTTTCTTTGACGAAAAAGCGCGTTACGTTATCGAAAAAAAGGAGGAGATGCGGAAAATGGGCATTCCCTCTCCCGATGACTTTGATGCTATTTGCTTTTTGTTTTTGGAGGATGCGGATTACATGATCGCGGAATCAAGCCTGCATTCGTCTTCCGTTCTGGATGCGGAAGCGGCTTTGAGCCAGGCTGACAGCCTGTTTGACGGCATAGACTGACCGCAAGCGGGAAAACCAAGGCCGTTGAGCGGGCTTTTTAGGGCTAATAATCCTTGTTATTTAGCCGCAAAAGCCAATGGTTTCTCTCAATTTCTTTCGCAAGAAAAAAAAATCTCCCGAAGGGGCGGAAACAACGCAGGCTTCGCGCTGGAAGTCCGAGTTTCTTGACCCTGCAAAGCAAATCCAGCAAGCCGACACCTATCTGTATGGTGCGGGCGCGACTACGGTCTCCTCGCTCATGGCGTCTGGCAAGAGGTTGGCTCGGTCTCGGCAAAGTATCTACGAAAAGTGGGCCGAAATGGAGGGCGATCCAATCGTGTCATCAGCCCTTAAATTGCAAGTCACTTCCGCTCTAGGCGGAAACGAAACGACCGGCAATACCGTTTTTATCGAGCGGGTTCCCGATGTGGACAAAGACAAAAAAAAGTCGGTAATGGTGGATGAAATAAACGCCGATCTATCGCCCATTTTCAACCAAATTGCGTACTCAATGGCTTACGCAGCCGCCACTTTCGGCGATGCGTATGCCCGAATCTATGCAGATGAAAGAGGGGTGTTTGATCTGCATATTTCTGAAATGATCAGGCCACAACTGGTTCAACCATTTGTTCGAGGATCCCGAACAGTGGGCTTCGCGGTTTACCTGGGCGAGCGCAATTTTGAGCGTTTGGACATTTCCCAGTTGGCGCGTATCAAAATGCCGCGCAGCCAGTGGATACCTCAATACGGGGTGGTCGAGAAAAACTTCAAGGTAGATATTACCAATGACGATCCTGATTCAGTCCCAGTTTTGCCGGACATGGTGGGCGGATCGTTGCTCTATAACGCAGAACCCGCTTACGAAAATCTATCCGCTACGCTTATGGGGCTGGTCGGGCAGCGCTGGGTTGACTCAATTGACGAGCAAATCTGGGCGCTGCAAATGGATGGCATGACCGACGAGCAAGCCGGTCGATTTGTTGACAGCATAGTCAGTTTGCTGAAGGCATCAAAAACAAGAGCAGAAAAAGCTGTGCGCGACGGCAACCCGGTACTGGAGCGCATTAGACATATCGTGCCCGTTTTTAATGAAAAGCAGCTTACTCAGGTGAGCAACGCGAATGGCGGCGGTACCGGGCGCACTTCAAACATAGCCATTGACGATGTGATTTTTCACGCCAAGATGCTGTCCGGTGCGCTAGGCACTGATATGGCTATGCTGGGCTTCGCCGATCAGCTCTCGGGCGGTCTCGGAGAGGGCGGGTTTTTCCGGGTCTCCGCGCAGTCGGCTGAAAATGCGAGAGTCATTCGCTCAGCTTTGTCTGACTTCTTTCATCACGTTATCGACATTCACACGCTCAATCGCTATGGCTTTGTTTTTGCGCCGTCCGAGCGTCCTTACCTGATCAACTTTTATGGCTCCATTTCAGCACTGGAAGCCGAGCGTGCCAGGTCGCGGGCAGACGCGATGAATGCCGGTATGTTGCTGGCGCAAACCATCCAGTTGTTGAAAGACATGGGCTGTACCAAGCCGATTATGGAAGAGTTTTTGAGTAAGTCGCTGTTGATTGACGAGGCTCAGGCCAAGCTTTATGCACAGATAGTAGATGCCAAGCCGCCAGGCGGTGAGGGGATGGGTGGCGGGTTTGGGGATGGGGAATCGCCCACTCAGCAGGAGGAGTTGTAAGTGTCTTTGTATGAGGCAGTTGCAGAGTCGGCTATTGGGTCGGCTACGGCTCGATTTATGGGCAACTCAAAGGATCTCAATGCCGCTACGCGTACGGCTGGCGATTTGGCCAGCGGCAACTTCAACGCGCTGGGGCGTCATATTTTGGCTACCGGGGTGCTGGATAAGGCATTAGGTGCTTTGGGCGGGCCGATTCGGCACGCGCTGTTTTGGTCGGCTGAAACGCCTATGTTTGGAGGCCTGTCTCCGTCTGATGCAAAAAAAATCCACGATAAGTCGGTTGGTGTCGCGCTGGCAAAAAAGAATCTGTTTTTGCTGGAGGTGAGCAGCTCGCTCAGAGGCGATGCGTCAGGAATTTTCAACTTGCTGGCATCGGATGTGGAGTACGCGCCTTCTACCGTCTCTGGAGAAGGCAAAAAAGTGGGTTCTGCCACGGTAGACAGCGTGCAAAGCGGCGAGCCAGTCGATCTCTCAATCACCACGCTCGATGATGCGGGCGGGTCAATAAAAAACTGGTTTAACGCCCACGTTCAGGCGTGCGTTCATTCAGATGGGACGTTCGGCTTGCCGGTCGAGTACGCCATCAGAATCAAGATTTTGCACTCTTTTGTGGTCGATAAAGTCGGGGCTTATACCGACATTGGGTTATACAGGCCGGTCAATATGCCTTTGAGCTTGTCGCGGCGCGAGGATGCTGTGCAGGAGCTGGCACTGTCATTCCGACAGCTTGATACTTTTTTGAGAACGTAACGGTAAATATGGCCATCAATAATGATAATGCGGGCATCGTGTTGGGTGATGACTTGGATCAGAATCAACCGGTCGCCCTGCTCAAAGAAATAAGCCACGACATAAAAGCCATCAAGTCGATATTGGGGGCGGTCTCCCCTGGCCTGATAGATTCTGGCCGTTCCCAGGTGGTGCGTGCCGTTCAGCCGTCCTTGTCTTTGCACAATGGGCGGTCAGCATCCACCGCATCCACCGTGGTCAATAATTACTACGGAAGTCAGTCGTCGCCTGTCAGTCCTGGCGGGGTAAGGGTCGAGCGGAGTACCGATAGCACCGATAGCACCGAGCGCGACAGGGAGGCTGTTTCCTTCCGCAACCATCGTAGCCTGCTTGTGCAAGAGCGGGCCATTTTGGCCGCTTTGGACAGAGCGACAAGCGGTCGCGTTGCAAGTCCTGTGTCGCGTGATTCCGGGTTTTTGGGCATGGATGGCTTGGCTGGGCGCGATGCCGTCACGGACGGAAACGCTCGTGCGCGGCGATCCACGGCTATCGCAGGGGCGGCGGGTAGGCGCGATACATCGTTGCGCGGCTCCACCCGTCCGGCGGCTTTGTTGCGCGGCAATGGCGCGGCGCAGCAGTCATCGGTGTCCAGGCTTGAGTCGTCCATCGTTCTGGCGAGGAAC
>JBPCSC010000016.1:0-17811 GCA_051007495.1 Methylococcaceae bacterium
GTGTTCGGAGGCGAAAAAGCGGCTCAGGATGTTCCCGAACTGCATGACAGCCAGAAATCGACCGGCGTGACCTTCGCCGTCAACCCTGTCACCGAAGGCCAGGGACTCAGTGGCCCGGGCTTCCTGTTTGATCCGGCCCAGTTGGGTACGCAGCCCAGTTTTGATGTGGAAGTCACCTTAAACGGCGTGGTGTATCAGTCGGTGGGCATAGCGAGTGATGCCGACGATCAGGCACTGGTCAAGGCGATAGAAGCCGCCAGCAGCGAAGCCGGAGCCACACTCGATCAGAGTGGGCTGACGGTTACGGTCGCTCAAGCCACGGGCGAAGAAGGCCAGGGCTGGGTGGTTCGTTTTGGTGGCGACCTGGCCGGGCAGAATATCCGAAGCATACGCGTGAATGGTTCGCCGGCCGATGTACCGGCGGCCCTTGATGAAACCCCAGGCGAAGAACAGCCCAAAGGCATGGCGGTGGGCGGCGTGGTGGTTCGCAATGATGTGAGGGGTTCGGCGCGTGCCTATATCCTCAGGGCCGATGTAACGGCCGGTGCCTTGACCATCAAGGCCAACGACGATGCCTTGATTGAAGCCAAGGTGGACAGCACCGCCGAATCCACAGGCGGCGACGGCGGCAATCTGGCTGTAGGCGGCGTGATAGCCACCAACCTGGTACTGAGCACCTCTGAAGCCTACATCAGCGGAAGTACCGTCAAAACCACCGAAGGCGATGTCGTGGTGGAAGGGGTGAATTCAGCCCATATTGAAGCCCGCAACAAGAGTTCCATGACTTCCGACGGCACGTCGGTAGGGGTCACTCTGGCCTTTAATACCGTGGGCTGGCAGGCGCAGAATGTCCTTTATTCCACCATAGACGCATTGGTTGGCACCAACCTCGGGACGGAACAACCGGCCCGGATGAAGGCGTACATACAGGATTCGGACATTGACGCCGCCGGAAACGTGTCGGTTCAGGCCAATTCCGAAGCCTATATCCACGCCGATCTCAGCAATGAAACCAGTTCCACTGTGGCCGCCGCCGAAGGCGGAGTGGGCGCGGAGGCTCCGCCCACTCCGGGTGTCAAACCCAAGGGGCTTTCGGCGGGGTTTGTGCTCTCCAGCAACATGGTGAGCAGCCAGGCGGAATCCTGGGTAAAAGGAGCCAATCACCACGTTACCACGGAGGCCGGTGCTTTCGACGTTCGCTCCAGCGATGACGCCAACATCACCTCCAAGGTCAATCTGTCTGCAGTGGCTGAAGCCAAAGAGAGCGAAGCCAGCCTGGCCCTCAAAGGCCTGATCAATTACGTAGGCATCACCTACACCGACCGCTCGGGCGAACAAAAACTGAAAATCGGCGACCGGGTGCGCGTGGCCGATGCCGATTACGACTCCAATGACCGTCCTGAACTGCTGACCGCCGGAGAGCGCGTCACCCTGAAAGACAGCATAGGCGGCGGCGTGTCGGGAGCCACGTATGAATACCTGGGCGATGATGAGGAAAAACCACGCCTGGACCAGCAGGACTACGCCGACTCCTCACTGTGGAAGCGCGTCCGTGGTCAGGTCGGCACGACTTATATGTTTGTGGGCGATTCCGGCACGGCCAACCTCGCCAATGAAAACTTCGAGAACACCAGCCGCTGGTTTGCCATGAATGTGGGTGCACTGGCCGACGTGGGTTATGCCATAGCCGGCAAGATCGGAGCCGCCGATGTGGGCGCGTCCGCCTTTGGTGGTCTGGTCGTACGCAATGATGTGCGTAGTGATGTCAAAAGCTCAGTGGAAGACCAGGATCTGACCATCGCCGGTGACATCAACATAACCGCCACCGACTCGGCCCGTATCAGTGCCCAGGATGACTCCACCGTCAGTGCCAAGGACAAGGGCATCAACGTGGTGATCGCCACCAACACCATACTGGGTGGTTCCTGTGCATGGATGACCAACAGCAAGGTCAAAACCACGGCCAGCGATGCCGGTGCGGGTGATGTTTCCGTCAGTGCCACCAATACCGCAGTGATTCTGGCGGAACTGGCCAGCAGCGTACAGGCCAGCACCTCGGTAGGGGTCACTCTGGCGTTTAACACCATAGGCTACCAACCGCAAAATCTGCTCTACAACCTGCTGGACGGCGTGCTGGGGATTGGTTTGCAAGGCCAGCAAAAAGCAGCCACCGAAGCCTGGATCAAAAACACCCCGCTTGAAATTGAAGGCAGTCTGAACGTGCTGGCCGACTGGGATGGATCCATCAATGCCCAGATCGTCAACTCGGCCCTGGCCGTAAGCCTGGATACCAGCAAAGAAGGCGATGCCAACAGCAGCCAGAGTGCGATCACCGTGGCCCCGGTTGTGGCCATGAACAAGATCGCCGCCGATGTATCGGCCCGGATTGAGCAAGCCCGGGCGATAAGTGCCGGAGGCGATATCCGGGTCAAAAGTAAAAGCAGCACGGCCATTAACGCTGAAGTTTCGGCCAGTGCCATTTCCATAGCCGCCGGGGCCAAAGGGGATGCCAAGTCCATCTCGGTCGGTTTCAGCCTGGCCCGGAATGACATAGACAGCACCGTCAATGCCTACATCAGCAGTACGGCAAACCAGCGTCCCGAGATCACATCGTCTGAAGGTCAGATTCAGATTGGCGTCGAACGCACGGCCAGCATTACCGCCAATGGAACCGCCTCGGCTGTGGCGATTGCCGCCAGCCCCAAAGGAGGCCCTGCGGTAGCCGGTGGCGGCACCCTGGCCTTCAACCGTATCAGCGGCAACTCGGATGCCTATGCCAGCAACGTGGTACTCACCACCGAGGGCACGGATGAAGGCACAGGCAATGTGCTGATTACCGCCAATGACTCATCCACCATTGATGCCTACCTGCGCTCGGTCGCGGCGGCCGTCAGTGTTGGCGGACAGTCCACCAAGGCGTTCTCGCTAGGCCTTTCGGTGGCCCGCAACATCATCGGTTCCACTCCTGCCCAGGTCAGTTACGACTACCGTGCGTCTCAGTTCGGTTGGGATTACAAAGACACCGACGGCAGGAAAGAACTCGAAAAAGGCGATTTGGTACGCCGGGAATCCGGCCAGATTTATCAATATCTGGGCAACAGCGGGGTAACCCTGGATCTGGGTACGGTCAACTACACCAGCCGTGACTGGAAGTCCAATGGCAAGCCTCTGACCGAACTCACGAAAGGCACCAAGGTACTCAACGACAGCAGTCTGCTGGGGCAGGAGGTGTACGAATACGTAGGGGACACCGCCAAAGACAGCGGCGGAATCGAACTGACCACCCAGAACTATTCGGATGAAAGCTCCTGGAAATTACTGAGCTACACCCCGACGGTCGCCTCGACTCTGGCGCGTCTGGTTCAAACCGAAGTGAATGCCACGGGGGCCTTGCGACTGGATGCCACCGGAACCGGATCCATCAACGCCACCGTATTGGCGGGAGCCGCCGCCGTAGCCGCCAGTGCCAGTCAGGGGGCGACTTCAGTGAGTGCCGCCGGTGTTTACGCCGAAAACCGTATCCAGGCCAAGGTTAATGCCCTGATAGACGGCGTAGCCAGTGGTGTGACCGTCACGCCCGGGAACCGTCCATCGCTGAGTGCCGACAGCATCAGCATTCTGTCCGAAGGACGGGCCAGCATAGATGCGATAGCCGGGGCCGCTTCTCTGGCGGCCTCTTTGGGCGGAGGCGGATCCGGCCTGGCGGTTTCCATTGGTTTGTCCCTGGCGTTCAACAGCATCAACAACGACGTACAGGCCACGGTCAACAACGCTCACCTGCAAACCACCACTGGCAGTGTCGATATTCATGCCATCAACGCCGGAGAACTGGTCGGGCCATCACTGAACTGGACTGACCTCACATCACGCGGCATCACCGCCAAGTCACTGGATGCTGCTGCCAATGCCGGTGCGCCCACCAGTTTCACCAGCAGTGAGGGACAGGAGTGGGATTACCTCAACACCGACGGCGAAACCGAACTGAATAACGGAGACCCTGTGCGGGCCGCTTCAGGGCGGATTTACACGTTTACGGGTGAGGATGGAACCACCCTGGATCTCGGAACCGTCGATTATCAGGGCGATAACTGGGATGAGGTGGATACCGGGGAATGGACAGTGAAAGACGGCTATACCGTTCTGGTCGATGCCTTGCACACGTACGGCGGTTTGCCGGGACGGGTGTACCGTTATCTGGGCACCAAAGAAAACTACACCACTGAAGATTTCACCGACAAGGATGAGCAAAGACTGGTTCTGAATGGGGATGTGGTCAGGGTCGCCAGCAACCATGAAGATGGCGATTTGGTAGGCAAGGTCTACAAGTACATAGGCGACACGGCCACGATCAAACTGCCTGAAGCGGATTTCGGCGATTCCGACAACTGGGAAGAACTCCAGACTGAGGAAAATGTGGCCCTCTGGGAAGAGAATTATGCAGACACCAGTCGCTGGCAACTGGCTGATGATTTTGCCGATCCGGAAACCGTGGGCAAACTGGCCGAGGCCATGAACGCGGCCGGTTTCAACCTGCCCCAGGCCGATCGGATACGTCCTGTAGCCAAGTTCAGCAGCAGCGAAGGCCTGTATTGGGATTACACCAACGAGTCGGGTGAGAAAGAAATCAAGCCAGGCGAACTGGTCGGAATGTCGGTGGGCAGCCTGAATGGTGTGTACCGTTATCTGGGCGATAAAGCCACCATTAACCTGGATGATGCCGATTACACCAATACGGATACGTGGGAAAAGAAAACCAGTGAAACCCAACTGAGAAAGGGCGACACCGTCAAGGTAGCCGATGACCATCAGGCCGGTGGGGTAGCGGGTTATACCTACGCGTACATCGGTAAGAACAACGCGAAAATTGATCTGAACGAAGCGGATTACACCGACGACAGCCAATGGGAATTGCAGGTGCCGGAGCTTTCGGTTTCCGTTATTGATGCCGGTCATTCCTGGAGCGTGCTGGATGCCATGGGCACGGCCTACACCCTGACGCTGGATGGCGACTCCCTCGCCGCCACCAAAAACAGCATCAATGCCGTATCGGTTGCGGCCTCGGCGGCGGTGGGGCTATCGGCCTCGGGTACGGGTCTGGCCCTGAGTGGGGCCGGTGCCGTAGCCATCAACACCGTCAATGGCGGGACGGATGCCGTCGTTCAGGGCAGCGTCGTCGAAAGTGCCGGTGATGTCATACTCAAAGCCCGCAGTGATGCCAGCATCTCAGCCACCATCGCGGCAATATCGGCAGCGGTCGGGGCCGGCATGGGCAGTGGCATCGGTGCTTCCATTGGTATCTCGGTCGCCCGCAACCTGATTGGTGAAGAAGGCTTTGGTGCGACCGGTGACGACGCCATCGCCACAGTTCATGCCTTGGTTGTGGATTCGGACGTGACGGCCGTCGGCACACTCAATCTTTCTGCAACCGCCACCCGCACCATCGACGCGCTGGTCATAGCCGGTTCTGCGGCGGTAGGTCTTGGGGCTACCACCGGTATCGCCGTGAGCGGTTCGGGCGTATGGGCAGAGAATGCCATCGGAACCCGCATCCAGGCCGGTATTGATACCCAGGGCCAACCGGGTGAACGCCGTTCCGACATCTCGGTAGGGGATGTCATCATCCGGGCCGAAGACGCTTCCGCCATCAAGTCCCTGGCCGGGGCCGCCTCCATAGCCGCTTCCTTTGGCGGCACCACCGGCGTATCGGTATCCATAGGTGTGTCTCTGGCGCGTAACGTCATAGATACCCAGGTGCTGGCCGGTATTGCCGGGGCCAGTCTGGTAGCGCAAAACAGCATCAGCGTACAAGCCACCTCTTCAGGCAGTATCGAAGTCGTCGCTTTTGCCGCCTCGGCGGCATTGGCCTTTGGTGGAACCACGGGTGTGGGTGTTAGCGGTGCCGGCGCGTCGGCCATGAACGTCATCCTGGGTGACACCCTGGCCGTGGTCAATGACAGCGAACTCAAGGCAGCAGCACCGGTAGAAGTCTTGTCCACCGCCCGGAACAGCATAGATGCCTTCATTCTGTCGGCTTCTATCGGTGTGGGTATGGGGGGCGTTGCCGGTGTGGGGGCGTCCATCGGTATTGCTCTGGCACGCAACTACGTGGGCTTTGACCCCAACGCCTACGCCGGAGCAGTGACGTACACCTCAGGAGGGGTCAACCCGGAACACATCGTAAAGGGCGATGTGATTCGCATGGGACCTCGCTCGGGCGCACGGGCCAACGAAGTGTACAAATACATCGGTGACGACACTCTGGTGCGTCAGGATGCCAACGACGACGGTGAGCCGGATGACCTGATCATGACTCAGGACTACACCGACACCGAAAAGTGGGAGCAACTCACCACACCGTCGGCCAATCGGATACTGGCCCTGGTCACGGGTTCGTCCGTACTCAGCCTGAACGAGGCGGGTAAAAATCTGGATCTCAGCGTCATCGCCAAAGACAGCCAATCCATAAATTCCACCATCTTCGCCGGATCTGTTGCCGCCTCGGTAGGCGGAACCGTAGGCGTAGCCCTGTCCGGTGCGGGGGGCAGTGCCATCAACCGCATCGGTTCGGAAACCCGGGCCCTGGTGAGCAACACCACCGGAACGGGCATTGATGTAGACGGCAACATGACCGTCAAGGCACTGGATGATGCCCACATTGACTCGACGGTGCTGGCCGTGTCCGTCGCCTTCTCGGCGGGTTCGTTTGGCGGATCACTGGCCGTTGGCGTTTCTCTGGCCGACAACGCCATCAGCAGCACGGTCAGTGCCTTGATTGACCGGGCACTGGTGACCGCCGAAGGCGACATCACCGTTGCTGCCAATGACACCTCGACCATCACTTCCTCTTCCACCGCCGTGGCGATCGCCATATCGGCCAGTATCGGTATCTCCTTTGCTGGAGGCGGGGCCAATTCGTACAACGCGATTGACACCAGCATCCTGGCCGGAATAGACCGCAGCACCAGTACACCGGTCTCGGGCAGTGTTGAGGGCTGGAGCGAAGTCACCAGCCGCAAAGGCAACATTCAGGTCACTGCCGACAGCACGGCCCAAGCCAGTTCCAGGGTTCTGGCGGCGGCGGCCAGCTTTGGTCTGATTGCGGCCGCTGCCGCCGGTACTGTGGCCGAGAACCGTTTAAGCCCGGTTCTGGATGCCTACATCAGAGCCACAACGGTAGTCGCCAAGGACAAGAGCCACGGCGATGTGCGGGTTGCTGCCAATGCCAGACAAACCGCCTATGCCAACGTGGCTTCGATTGCCGTCAGTTCCGGCATATCGGTGGGTGTTTCCAGCGTGACCAACACGGACAGCGGCAAAGTCCATGCGTGGTTGGGCGACGATGTGGGGATGAACGCGACCTCGCTGCACATACTGGCCTACGCCAATGACGACATCCTGCAGAAAACAATAGCCGCCAGTGGCGGTTTGCTGGCCGGTATCGCCGGAGCCGATTCCACCCTGGTCATTGCCGCCAACACCTTGGCCTCAATCGGAGACCGGGCGCAACTGAATCTGGGCAGCCTGGAAATGAGATCGAATCGGCAGCAGGATTTCGATTCCTCTTCCATGAACCTGGCCATAGGGCTGTTCGCCGGCAGTGGGGCCGCTTCAGCCATTAGCCTGACCGGTACCGCCGATGTCGCCATTGGCCGGGATTCCAGAATCCTGGCGGGCAACATCGTGATTGATGCCACCAATAAGGCCGACAAATCCCGCTATACCTCGACTATGGATACCTTGCGTTCGGCTTCTGCCGGTGCAATCGGTGTAAATGTGTTGCTCTCGTCCGTGAACCTGGGTACGGCTGACCGTAAGTTTGGTTCCAGAGTAGACATCGGCGAAGGCAGCCAGATTTATGTGGCCTCTACGCCGGGCAAAGCCAGTAATTTCACCATCACCACTCTGGCGGATATGTACGCCGTAGACAAGGTTCGTATTGATGGAGTGGGTGGATTTCAGGTCTCGGTGGGTGAGTCTGAACTGAATGCCAATGTCATTTCGAACATCAACGTCAACAGAGCCAGTCTGCGCAACTACAGCGGTGATTTGACGCTGGCTACCCGAACCAATGCCAGTGTCAATTCCGGTGCCAACCTGCTGACGGCCGGTGCTATCTCCGGGGCCGGAGCCAATAGCTCCAGCCAATTGAATTCGGACAACAGCGTGTCACTGCAAAACGCCGACATTCTGGGCCAGGATGTCAAGATTTATTCCGGCGAGAGTGCCGTTCGTTCGCCCAACATACTGCACACGATGGCTCGCGTTGATGCCACGTTGTTCGCTATTGCCGGGTTCACTGTTCCTGAAGTGACTTCAGTCATCACTGAAAGAAATGCGGTCAACGTGAGCGGTGATTCCTCGCTGAGAGCGGTACGCGATGTCGTGTTGTTGGCCGAACCCAGCCTGGGTGCCGATGCGGAGGACGGAGACAAGCGGGCCCGTACCGATGGCACAGTCATCAACATTTCCCTGATTCCTTACGGCATGGATTTGTCCGGCAAAGGCGTGACCCATGTCACCAATGCGGTCAACATCTCACCCAGCAGCCATGTTGAAGCCGGGGTGAATTACAAGGCCATCATGCAGTTGTTGCCCATGACGCTGAACGGTGTGCCGCAGTTGCCGCTTAATCGTCTCGATACCCCGCTGACCACCGCTGAAAAAACCGCTCTGGGGCTGGATGAAACCCAGAACTATGAGTACGCCGCCCTGGAACTGGATGCCGTAGCCTTGTCGGTAAACTCGGGCACGACTCTGGTCAAGGCCATTGCCGGTGAATTCGATAAGGGTGAAGCCGGGCAATACTATTTGTATGTCAGCCAGAAAGGCGACAGCCTGGTTCTGAACGAGCAGGATTACACCGATGCCAGCCTCTGGCATAAGGTCAGTCCGCTGGTACTCAAGAAAAGCGATACCAGTCAATTCGTAGCTCAAGGGGCGGTAGTTCAGAGCCCGGATGGTAATTGGTATCAGCGCATAGGTGCCGATCAGACCATCAACGCCGTGTCAGAAAAGTATGTCGATGGCATCAATTGGCAATCGCTGAACCAAAAATCCAGCGATGAAGGCACCAAGCTGGCCTTACGGATCAACGATAAATTCTATGTGGTGAAGCCCAGGGATGTGGCCTTACCCACCATGAGCTATGTCAATTTGAGCAGCCAGTTAAGCGAAGATCGCAAAACCGTACTCAACTGGATGGAAAGCCAGGCGGGTAATGCCGAAGCGATAGCCCGTTATCAGGCCGAACTGGACAAGATCGACGCTCAGCTTAAAAAAATGGGGCTGGCTTACGATGCCGGCGGCGGAAAAATCGTGGCCACCGGCGACTACGATCAGATCTACCTGCATTTGCCCACCTTGAATGCCTCTGCCGGTGGCATTTACATACAGACCGGTGACCCCTCCAAAGCAGCCGTGCAGTCGCTTTTTGATAGCGGTCGCCTGGTGGCTCATGGTTCGGCCAGCATCAATATCGTCAACAACACGCCCTTTGCCATGGAGATCAATGATGTCGGCATACTGAGCAGTGGACGAGTGGATGTACTGGACGGAGAGCAGGTGACCATGCCGGCCGGAACCAGCTATTTCAATATGCGTAGTCTGGGTGACGGAAGTGCAGTGGCCAAAAGTACCATCAGCATCATGCAGGATGCTTATCCCAAGGAATACTACGATGCCGGCGGTGCCGCCGTTCCTGATGTGCCGCAGAATCTGGATGTCCGTGGCCGGTTGGTGAATCAGGACGGGGCTTTGAAGCTGGTCAACAAGGAAGGCAGCATCAATGTCACGGGTGAGTTGCGTGCTGCGTCGGTGGATCTGACCGCATCCGGCGATTTCAACCTGGTCACCGACAACTGGTATCACACCAATGCCGATCCCAGACAATATGTGGATTACCTGTCCAGTTTCGGCCAGGACTTGTTCGACAGAGCTAATGTCGGGGCGAATAAAGATGAGATAAAGCTGAATGCCAAGAGAGGCATCGCCGCGAACTACACAACAGATTCCGCTGCTGTGCAGAATCTGGAAAATGTCATCGCCAATCCTGCCAAATCCATAGTGTTTGCGATGGGGGCCATCAATATCAATGCCCGCTACATCAATGTCGATGGCCTGCTGCAAAGTGGCATAGACAACATCGACCTCAGCTTTGATGCCGATTTCAACCCGGGTCAATCGTCCAATTTCACCGATGCTTCGGGCAATCTGCTGCCCGGTATTCAGTACGGTGCGGATGGCCTGCAAACCGTAGACGGGTTTTTCGATGCCGACAAAAAAGTCATCGTGCTGGATTCCATCAAGCCGGAAGGCGGCGTCATCAATCTGACCGGTACCATCGTCAGTACCGGCAATGGTCGTTTGCGGGTGGCCAGCGGCTATGCCTCGGTCAATATCACCAACAAAAGCAGCTTCGATCTGGCCCTGGATGACATAGTCGTAGATGAAGACCGCGAAGGGCGCATCACCATCACCGATACCGATACCCTGGCCAAAGAAGTGTATACCTTCAAGGATGGCCAGATTACCCGGGATCGCAAACAAGGGACGCTCTCGACCGACGGGGGCTTGAATTCCATCCGCTACGATAACGTTTCTTCCAACAACATCGTTCCGGTCGAAAGCATTACGCCGTCATCGTTCAATTCACCCGCGACAGAAACGGCTGATCTCGCCTTTGACGGCAAATCGGACACCAAGTACCTGAATATGGATGGAGCGGGCAGTGGCGTAACGGTCAAGATGGTCAACCCGACCGTAATCAATGCGCTTACGCTGAAGACCCGTGCCAACGACGACATCTGGCAATGGGATCCCAAAACCTTCAGCATTTACGGTTCGAACACGGATGGAAGCTGGAATGGAGTTAGCTGGACACCGATTGTTTCGAATAACCCCACCACTCTGGCCGATGACCGGGGCGCGAGTGCTACGCTGCACTTTGATAACACCACCCCATACACCTATTACAAGGTCGTGTTCGATACCGTGAAAGGCAGCACGCCTGATGGCAAGCAATACCTGCATGTGTCCGACATCGGCCTGGTATCCGACAGCGGAGCTATTGCCAATTTCCTGAATTACCAGCCTGAGCGTGGACGGTACTATCTGTTCACCGAAGGCCAGAGCAAAACCGAAACCACATACGAACGTTACGAAAATAAAAGCTTTAATTTGTTCGGTTTCGATTGGGATGATCTGGTCAAGGATGATGCCCTCAAGGAGTCAACGACCCGTTACACCGATGGCAAGCCCATGCTCAATTCGGAAGTAGTGGCCAAGCTGGACAATCTGGATCCGAATGTACTGCTGTATGCCTCTTACCAACTCATACAGACCAGCAAGGACGTGACCAAAAAAGGTCCTACGGAATCGGGTGGTGGCTGGCTGCGGGAAAAAACGATCACCACCGAAGTAACCACCGACATTGGCCTTAAGGATTTCTACACCTACGCACTCCGGGCCGACCAGCCTATCGCTCTGGAGTATCTCCAGGGTTCGGATAAACCGGTGGTCAGTATTCAGAACGGCAGCAACAAACTGTTGGTGCGGGGTGAAATGTCTTTTGCTGCTCCCGGTGGAAGTGATGATGATTTTGAGGTATCTCCGGTACAACTGTCCGCCGATGCCATGGAAATTTCGGGTGAAGCCGTATTCTCCGGGCCTTTACCGCAGATCAAAACCAAGGGTGATGTCACGCTTAACATCAAAAATGGCGTAGGCCGTTTGCTGATTGATGCCAGCGGAAGCGTGACGGTCAATGAACTCAGCACCCAGCGCAACATCCTCAATGTGGCCGGTATCACGGCGTTGGGAGACATCAACATCAGCGCGATCAAGAGCGTTGCCGTCAGTAACATCAGCACCACCGGCGCGATTGAGGTGTCGGCCAGGAACAGCCTGAGCCTCAGCCTCGCCCAGACCAAATCAGGCAAGGTCGAACTCAGTGCCGGTAACGCCGTGCTGGCCAGTAACATCAGTGCGCCTCTGGGGAGTTTCACGGCTACGGGCACCACGGAAATGGAACTCAAGCTGATCAATGCCGGAGAGAATGTCAGCATTTCTGGCGGGGATTTAAAGCTCTCTGACATCAACACCAGGGGCATGATGAATCTCCAGGCCACGGGTAAGGCCACGCTGACGAACCTGGACGCAGTGGGCAACATCGTGCTGTCCGCCAAGGGTGATGTACAGACCATCGACACCACAACCCAGGGCAATCTGGACATCCGTACCGACGGTGCCTTGTTCGCTGAAGGTGTGGTGGCGGGCGGTACACTGACTTTGGCCTCAGGGGACGACATGACTCTGGGACTGCTGACCGCAGGCAGCACCGTGCAGATCAACGTACAAGGTGATTTGTCGCTGCATCGTTTGACCACAAACGCAGACATTACCGTGCTGGGTGCAAAGAAAATCAGCACGGTGGCCGGAACCTACCTGGATGGCCAGTACGTCAAACTGCCTGTTAATCTGGACAAGACGATTGATCCAGCCCGCATCACCCAGAAAGACGGCCTGCTGCAAGGTCAGCGCATTCAGTTGCAGAGTACCGGTGATGCGATTGATGCCATCATCGACAGCACCGTGCTGTCCGCTCAAGCCGCTGGCCGGGTGGCCGTGATTGAAGTCAATGGCAATCTCAGGCTGGAAACCCCTACGGCCTGGAAATCGGAAGTCGCGGTGGAATCCACCGCCGACGATGTCCATCTGGAAACCCGCAATGGCAACATCATTGACGGCATAGTGGAAAACCGCCTCACCAATGGCTCTACCAATGCCGCTGCCTTGAGCATCGCTCCTGATGTCATGCAGCGTATCTTCCCGCATGATGTGATTCCAGGTGAAACCCCAAGCCCGACGGCGGAGATGAGCAACGTCAAGGGGCGCAACGTCGAACTGATTGCCGGTGGTACGGGGGCGGGGAGCGTGGGGCAAATCGCAAAGCGCGTAGCCTTGGTATCGCCCAAGCAGGCGGCCAGTTTCTCAGCCAGTCAGCGTGAACTGCTCAGTAAGGCACAGGTGCGTGACATCGTGGATGTGACCTACCGCCGCTACGTTTACCTGGGGACTACGGGCATCTTCGATTTATCTTCCGATACGGCTTTCCTCACCTCCAGTCTGTGGAGTGAAGTCAAACCCTTGAACACCACCTCCTTGCCCATTCTGGCCTCTACCGACGGTGTGGTTCAGGTCGTCAATGGACAGTGGGTGGAAGACCGTCGTGATGTCACCAGCGTTTCCATCCAGTTGATTGATGACCTCAACATCAGTGCGACGGGTACGGTGACGGCCACGGCCGCCCGTGACCTGGTACTGACCAGCAATACCGACGTGGCCGTAGCCACTATGGAAGCCGGTGGTGTGCTGCGTCTGGAGTCGGCCGGGGGCATAGTGGACAGCGGCAACGCATCCGGCCCGGTACTCAGCAGCCAGGGCGACATGACGCTGATTACCACCGGCAAAACCGGCGCGATAGGCGGTGATCTGCGTGGCACGGATACCGATTCCCCGCTTTACATCGCCATCGGTGGCGAGCGGGATCAATCGGTACTGAACATCACGGCTCAAGGAGACATCAAGGTCAGTGAATCCACCGGCGACCTCAATCTGGCCTCGGTACGTTCCGTTGATGGAGATGTCCTGATTGAAGCCCAAGGTGGGGGGATACTGGCTTCTGCCGCCGCCAATGACTTAGGCAAAATCAATGTCATCGGCGATGCCGTGACGCTGGTTTCCGGCAAGGCGGATGAATCAAATGGCGTGGCCAGCAGCATAGGGATGACCGACACCCCTATCCTGATAGATGCCAACACCCTGAGTGCAAAGACGTACACGCCCATGCGTACCGTCATCGCCATTCAGGATGCGAATGATCTGGAGATCCAGTCCTTGTCGGTACAGGGTGCAGGCAAAATCCAGGTGAGTGCCGGGGGCAACCTGAGTGTTGCGGGCCAACTTACCATGGCTCAGGATTCCGCCAGCCTGATCGACCTGTCTGCCAAAACCGGCCACCTGAACCTGAATGCCGGCCTGTATATGGGGCTGGGTTCCATCAAGCTTGGTGCCGCTACGGACATCGTGCAAAAGGCCAACACCACCATACAGAATGTGGGTGGGTCGGTTGACATTTTGGCCCGTCAGGGGGGATTTGTTCAGGAACAGGGCGCGAACCTGACGACGGCAGCAGCGGTACGCAGTGCCGGCGGACGGATTGGCCTGATCGCTCAAAAAGACATTACCCTGAGCGGGATGGATGCCGGAAACGGGGTGGTTAATCTGGTCGCCGTGGACGGTGACATTACCGAAACCGGGGTAGATGCAGCGGCCGATCTGACCGCCAGTGTCCTGACGCTGGTGGCCGGTGGATCCATAGGTGTGACGGGGCGTAACAGCAACGCCCTGGAAATGGCCGTGAATAGCCTGAATGTCACCACGGGCGGTTCGGTGAATGTGCTGGGCACCACCGCGATGAATCTGAGCGGGCTGACCAGCCCGGATTCGGTAGTCGTGCAAACCGGGCAGGGGGCACTCACCGTCTCCGGTGACATTACGCTGACCGGTGCGGGTCATCTGCTGTTGGCCGCTTTGAACGATGATCTCTCCCTCACGGCAGATCACAGCCTGAGCTTGACGGGCGGCAATGCCACCCTGTTGGCGGGCCGCAACATAGACCTGGCCGCCGGTACTCAAATCAAAGGCAAGGGGGCGGTTGACATGGAGGCCCGGAGCGGCCACCTGAACCTGGCGGCTAACAGTCGCGTACAAAGTCAGGGCGGAGCCATACGTTTGGCGGCGGGCCAGGATTTGGTACTCAGCCATGTGGATGCCAGCAATGGTGCTGATGCCGCTGGTGATCTCAGCCTGTTGGCGGGCGGCGCGATCCGCAATGGTTTGGTTTCCGGCGACAGTTCGACCAACCTGACCGGTGCCCGAGTCCGCATGGATGCCGGAACCGGCATAGGGGCTGATGGCACTCCGCTGAGCACGCAAATCGAGCGTTTAGCCGCATCCACTACACAGGGCAGTATTGTTCTGAACGAGGCCGACAGCCTGACCGTAGGCCCGGTCGCCGATTTCCGCATTGACCGGGTTGGGGCTAATGGTTTGCTGAATCCACTGTACGACGTGGAGCGCAGCGGCCTGGCTACAGGAACAACCGGAGGCGTGACACTAAAAACCGGTGGAACCCTGACCGTGACCGCTGATCCGGCTCTGGATCAAGGCATAGGCATACGCGCCGGTTCGGGTGGAATCACCCTGACCACCGTGGGTCAGGCCGCCGACATGGTGCTGCAAGCCAATCTGGAATCCAGCACCGGTAACATCAGCTTGTCTGCCGGGCACTTCATCACTCAAACCGCCGACACCTGGATAGCCAGCCACGGCGGTACCGTAAGCCTTACCGCGCAGGGCGACATCCAGCTTAGCCGCATCCTGGCCGCACCGTATATCAGCCGCCTGGCTGATCGCGTTGACCGCTCGGCCGCAGCCGATGCCGCTGGTGATGTCCGCCTGACCGCACAAGGCGGTTCCATTATTCAGGCACCCGATAGGGCTGCCAGCACCGATCCACTCATCACGGCTAATCGCCTGAATCTGGTCGCTACCGCAGGTGTAGACGCGCTGACCCTGGCGGCCGGAGAACTCACTGCTCGTGTCGGTCAGGGGGATTTGGTCATCAAGGATCAGGACGGCCTGAGTGGGGCGGCTGGCTTGTTGATTCAGGATGTACTCGTCAGTGCCGGAAATCTCCAGGTCGTGACGCAAGCCAGTCTCAAGGTACAAAAAGCGGTAGTCGGCGACGGTGGCAACATCGAGTTGAGTGCACGCCAGGGTGATTTAAGCCTTCTGGCCAGTGACGCACTGGGTGCTTTGGGCCAGGGACTGGGAGGCCTGACCCTGTTCGCAGCGGGCTTCATCAGCAGCGGTCGGCTCTTCAGCGGCAGCCAGCGCACCGAATACCGTTCGGGATCGGCTTTACGCCTGGCGGGTACTGCCACGGCACAACCATCAGGCACAGCCATCATCGTTGACGGTACGCCGGTCAACACCCAGCAACTGAGTTTCCTGAGCGAGGGCACACTCAGCATTTCCGACAGCCTGCCCAAGGGTACGGCAACCACCCTACAGGCACGGGACGGTTTGTTTGTCAGCACGGCGGTGCAGTCGCAACTGAGTTCAGCCGGAGTGACGGTCGCCAGCCCAAGTGTGCACACTCTGGATGCCGCCGGCTTTGCCAGTGGCAGTGCCGCGCTCTCGGGTTTGACCCTGCCTGCGACCACCGTAACCGGTGACCTGCTCATCAACGATGCCTGGCTGGCCGCACGCGGTGTTCAGGCGGGCAGCGCACTGAGTTTGAGTGCTACCGGCAACATCACTCTGAGCCATACAAGCCTGTCGCTGTCTGGTTTGAGCCTGACCGCCGGTGGCGATGTACTGGGCGATCTCAGTGCCAATAACGGCATCAAAACCCTGTCCGTTGCGGCGGGTGGGCAGATTGATCTGATTAACCGCTCCAGCGATGCGCTCTCCATCGCAGGCTTGCAATCCGGCAGTGCCATCCAACCGGGTCACATCTCGGTACGCAGTGGTGGATCCGTGCAAGTCGATGGTGCGGTGGTCGCAAATGGTGGCACGGTATTGCTCGAAGCCGGTGGTGGAAACCTGAATTTTAAAAAAAACCTCAGCGCAGACTTCATTACCCTGGAAGGCCGTGACGGCATCCTGAACAGCAGTCAGGCCACTATCAGTGCCCGTCGTCTTGAGGTGCATACCACTAATGGTGATGCAGGCTCGGCCACTTCACCCCTGATCATTGATATGCAGGGAACCGGCGGAATCAGCGGCTTTGTTCATGGATCGGCCTACATCAGCGAAACGACGGGTGATCTGTGGCTGAACCGACTGGACGTCACCGAGACGGCTCAAATCACCGCCGCACAAGGTGGCTTGTTGGGCAATGCAGTGGGTGGCTATGCCGATCTCAAGGCCAAGGCCTTGATACTGAATGTGGGATACATAGGACTGGCCAGCACCGAAACCGCAGCGGCCGATGCGCTGATGGTTCGGGCAGACACACTGGACGCACACGCCACCGGCGATGTCCGTTTGAGCAGTCAAGCGGCACTGACGCTGAATCAAATCACCCTGGACGGCAAGGCCGGTTTCTGGCTGGAGGGTCGCTCGGATCTGACAGTGAACGGCAACCTCACCGCAGCGGGAGGTTCGGTAAGCCTGAAGGCCTCTGGCCGTTTGGTTCAATCGGGCCTGTCGGTCATCAACACCGGCGGCGGCAACCTGGACGTGACGACCCTGCGCGGCAGCATCACGCAAAATCCGGGCGCGCAAATGGGAACGGTTAAGGGCAATGTGGTGATGACTTCCGGCACCGGCATCACCGTCACCAGCATAGACGCGGGATCGAACGGGTTGGTGGCCTTGACGGCACAGTACGGATCCATCACGGACGGCGATGACAACAGCCTTGATGTCACCGGCTTTGGTTTGATCCTCAATGCCCGCGACGACATCGGTCGGGTGTATGGCGCAGTGTCCAGCACCATCAACGCGCTGGAAACCAAGGTAAGCACTCTGTCGGCCACAGCGGCCGGTTCCATTGATGTCATCAACACCGGTACGCTGCGTACCGGCACTCTGACCGTAGGCAAAGTCAGCGCAAGCGGTATACGCACCACCGAAGGCGGCGACCTCAACCTGATCGTCACCCAATCAACCGGAACAGCCACCCTGACCATCGCGCCAGGGGCGGCCATTCAGGTCAGCGGGGCGGCGCATCTGTCGGTGGAT
>JBPCSC010000017.1:0-4019 GCA_051007495.1 Methylococcaceae bacterium
CTACAGTCGATCAATCCTTTTCAGACCCTCCGCATCGTTTTTGCGGGGGGTGAGTAGTTACAATAAAAGTTTATATACACCACCTGTAAAGGTTTTCTACGGCGACCTTTCTTTGCCCGATCCGGTGAAAGATAGCGGATGGCGGGGCGTGGTGAATAAGTCTGTACCCTTGAGGGTTTATCACGGCGGAATGGCGTACTTGCACATTCCGCCGTATTCGCACGCTCACCCCGGAATCAAAGGGTATATCCTGTCAGCAAAATTCAGGGTTTCGATACCGATGAGAATGTCACGGCCTTCATCGAGTCCATCATTCGGGTTGGCATCCTGCACTGTCCAACTATTATCTTCGACATCGTGCGAGATTTTATAGTCACTGTATTCACCGGCGTAACTCACCACATCCTGTCCATCGCCGCCCGTCAGACTGTCGTCCCCCGCACCGCCATCCAGGGTGTCATTGCCGCCGCCTCCGTCCAGAGAATCGTTGCCGTTGCCGCCACTCAACTTGTTGCCCAGCATATTGCCTTGCAGCACGTTGTCCTGAACATTGCCGCGACCCGTGATGGCATCACCCAAAAGGATCAGCACTTCCAGATCATCCCCCAGCACGTAATCCACCTTGCTTTCCACCACATCCATGCCGCTGTCCGTTGAAGATTCGACGATCATGTCCTCGGTGCTGCTGACCTGATAGGTGTCAGACCCGGCTCCGCCCACCAGAGTGTCGATACCGGAACCGCCAATCAGGGTATCGTCACCGCTGCCGCCCAGAATCGAGTCGTGACCGTTCCCGCCATCGAGCCAGTTATCGCCATCGTTACCGGTGATGCGGTTGTTGATCTCGTTGCCTGTGCCTTTGAGAGACTGCATACCCTTGAGTATGAGATTTTCGACATAGGCGGGCAGGGTGTAATCCCTGATGCTCTCGACCGTATCGTTACCGCCCAGAGGGCCGGGCTGTTCGGTAATGACATCCTGAAAATTGTCCAGCATATAGTAGTCATCACCATCGCCGCCGTTCAGGGTATCAATGCCGGTTCCGCCTTGCAGGGTATCGTTACCGGCTCCGCCATCGAGGCTGTCATTGTCGATACCGCCGTCCAGACTGTCATGACCGCTGCCACCCAGCAGGGTATCGCTGCCCGAATCGCCAATCAGGGTATCGTTGCCGACCCCACCATCGAGGCTGTCATCTCCCGTATTACCGAGCAGGCGGTCATTGCCGGTTTGACCCACGATGGTGTCATTGCCACCCAATCCGTCATAGCGATCATCCCCCGCCGTGCCAAGCCACCTGTCGTTACCGGCATTACCCTTGACGAACGCGGCAGACGACACCGTTCCCTTGATGGCGAGGGTGGGCGCACTGGTCACGGTTTCCGGCGTACCCCGCTGATCGGTGTAATTCAGGCTGACGGTCAGGGTTTTGCCCACTTCCACCGCAGTCAGTGTGTAGCTTTTAGCCGTGCCGACTATCGCACCGTCCGCCTTCCAGACATAGCTGAAAGCACCCAGACCGTCGGCATCCTTGAGGTTTTGCTTGATGGAGAGCATTTGGCCCGGCTGGGTTTTACCGACGATGCTCACTGTGCCGGTGGGCGTATGATTGACAACACTGACCACTGCGGTGCTAACAGTCGCAGTAGGCGCACTGGTGAGGGTTTCGGCGTGGCCTTTGCCATCGGTATAGCTGGCCTTGACGCTCAGGGTTTTGCCGACATCCGTTTGTGTCAGCGTGTATTGCACACCGGTCGCGCCGCTGACGGCCACGCCATTGGCCAGCCATTGATAGTTCAAGGTTCCCAGTCCATCGGCATCGGCCAGCGACTGGCTGTCGACCTGTAACGTCTGATTCTGGACAGGATTACCCTGTATGAGCAATGTCCCGGTCGGCAGATTATTGAGACCGCCAATGACCGCCGTGGCCGGGCTGGTCTTGCTTTCCAGGGTTCCCTGACCATCGGTATAACTCACCGCCACACTCAGGCTTTTACCGGTTTCGCCCGCAGTAATGTACCAGGCCGTACCGGTCGCTCCCTGAATGGGAGTGCCATTGGCCAGCCACTTGATACGAAAAAGCACCCAATCCATCGGCATCGGCCAGGGTGTTGACAAGCCTGAGCGTATTGCCCAGCTCGGCCTTGCCGGAAAGACTCAAGGCTCCGGTAGGCGCATCGTTGATATTGGCAATGGAAAGCGTGGCCGGGCTGGTGATGGTTTCGGCATGGCCTTTACCATCGGTATAGCTGGCCTTGACGCTCAGGGTTTTGCCGACATCCGTTTGTGTCAGCGTGTATTGCGCACCGGTCGCGCCGCTGACGGCCACGCCATTGGCCAGCCATTGATAGTTCAAGGTTCCCAGTCCATCGGCATCGGCCAGCGACTGGCTGTCGACCTGTAACGTCTGGTTCTGGACAGGATTACCCTGTATGAGCAATGTCCCTGACACCGCCGCATTGAGCGTGACATTCAGCACCACCAGTCCCGCCGTGCCATCGGCCACATAAACCTGCTCACCCTGCACAGCGACACCCTGCGCATCCCCCGACGTATCGTAGGCGGTCAGCAAGGTCGGCTGTTCTGGCTGACTGACATCGTACACCCTGAGACCACTGTCGCCATCGGCGACATAGGCCAGGCCATTCGTGACCACCACATCGGTCGCATCACCGGGCGTGTCGATCTGGCCGATCCGTTTGGGCGTATTGGGATTGCTGACATCAAGCACCAAAAGTCCCTGTGCACCATCGGCCACATAAGCCAGATTGCCGTTCAGAACAATGGAACGGGCCGTGCCGGATGTATCGTAACGGTTAATGAGAGCAGGGTTGGCCGGATCACCAGCATCGAGAATCGTCACACCGGCATTACCGTCAGCGACATAGACCAGCGAACCGCTCACGGCCAGCCGCGTTGCCTGACCCTGGGTATCGTAGCGTCCCAGTACCGTGGGCTGATTGGGATTGCCGGCATCCAGCAGAGTCAGCCCCGCCGCACCTTCGGCCACGTAAGCGATACTGCCCGCCAGCACCACATCCGAGACGAAATGCTGGCTCTCATAACGTCCCACCACGACCGGACTGGCCGGCTGACTCATGTCGATGATAACCACGCCCCCGGCATGATCGGCCATCCATGCCAGTTGGCCACTGAGAGCCACAGCCTCGGTCAGCCCCTCACTTTCGTAACTGCCTAGCCACTGGATTTGCTGTGGATTGCTGACATTGACCCTTTGCAGTCCACCGGCCCAGGCAGACAGATAAGCCTGGTCTCCATTCAGGACGACATCGACCAGTTCATTCGGAGAAGTCCATTGGCCCAGCAGAATGGGGGTAGCGGCTTGGGTGGTTCGAGCGTGACGCGGCATAGGAAAAGTCCTTTGGTTAAGAGTTGATAAGTAGTCATACAACAGTCCGAAGTATAGCGTATTCACCTGTCAGGGGCAGAGGCGTGTCAACAACCGTAGGGTGGAGAGCGAACCCAGGCAGGACGTTCTGTCAAAACTGTAGGTGCGAATTCATTCGCACCGACGGCAGGGCAAGTGCGAATAAATTCGCACCTAGTGTGCCCGGCATGGGCTAAAACTCGTTATCTGAAAGAGATAACCGGAAGTAGTAACGACAACCGTAGCGAAACCGCAAGGGGGAAGCCGTGAGGCCAGCCTGAAAGAAGCGGATAGCAAAAGCACGACCGTAGGAACACGAACAAGCAGCGAGGCCGGGTGCGGGCTTGAGTTAAGCCAGGAACCACGAAATCCAACCGTTACCGACAAATTCACCTGGAGCGAATTTGAACAGCTATAGGCTGGCCCGAAGGGGGAAATACAGGGATGTATTTCATAAAGACGCATCAGGTAGAGCTTGGCGGCACGGGCAGAAAGTTTTAGCACGCAAACCCTTAGGAGATCTCCATTGTGAGAGCAGTGGAGAAGTCAGCAGAGGCCGTAGTAGCGAGGAAGCGTCTGAAAGGACGTGGAGCGAAGGGCCGAAGGAGCCGAGACGCGGCAGAAGAACTCT
>JBPCSC010000018.1:0-2102 GCA_051007495.1 Methylococcaceae bacterium
GTGTAGAACTGCTCAGCCGTCCAGTTGGCGTATTCATCTTTCTTGTCTTCGCCAGTACTGGCGCAGGCCGTGATGATCAGGCTCAAAATCAAAACCAGGAAAATGTTGCAATGGAACCGCATAAACAAAAATATCGGGTTGCTGGATGCTGTTTCAGCATGATTGATGAGGTGGGTAAAAGCCCGCCAACCAGTATACCCCGAAGCAACCGGCCACTGAAGTGAATCACATCCAAGTTTTAAATACAGAAATCCCGTTCGAACTGGCCGGTATGCGGCTGGATCAGGCCATGGCCGAACTGTTCCCTGACTATTCCAGAAGTCGTCTTCAGATATGGATCAAGCAGGGTGCGGCGCGTCTTGATGGCGAAGTCGTCACGCCCAGACACAAGGTTTGGGGCGGTGAACGCATAGAACTGACCGCCGAGGCTGAGGTCTCCACCACGGTTCAGGGGGAGGACATTCCCCTGACCATCATCCACGAAGACGACAGCGTTATCGTGGTAGACAAGCCGGTGGGTTTGGTCGTCCATCCGGCAGCAGGGCACTGGCAAGGCACCTTGCAAAATGCACTGCTTCACCACGATCCGCAACTGGCCACCATTCCCCGCTGCGGCATCGTACACCGGCTTGACCGGGACACCTCCGGCTTGCTTGTGGTCGCTCGCACTCTGACGGCCCACAAATCGCTGGTCGATCAACTCCAGGCCCGAACCGTACACCGTGAATATCTGGCTCTGGTACACGGTGCCATGACCGGGGGCGGCACCATAGATGAACCGCTGGGCCGACATCACACTGATCGCAAGCGGTTTGCGGTGCGCCGTGATGGCAAACCGGCCGTTACCCACTACCGCCTTGAAACCCGCTTTGCTGACCACACTTTGTTGCGCGTCAAACTTGAAACCGGGCGCACCCACCAAATCCGTGTGCATTTGTCGCACATCCACTATCCCCTGGTTGGAGACCCGGTATACGGTGGACGCTTACGCCTTCCCAAGGGCGCGAGTGAAGCACTGACGTCGATGCTGCACGGATTTCGCCGCCAGGCGTTGCACGCCGAATCACTAGGCTTCGTGCATCCGGTCACCGGCACAGAAGTCGCCTGGCAGTCACCCATTCCCGCTGATTTCGCCCAGTTATTAAGCGTTCTGGGGGCCAACCCGTGCGCCTGACCTGGCTGGAACCTGACTGGCAGGTTCCGGCTGGAGTACGGGCCGCGTGCACACTGCGCTCCGGTGGCATTAGCTCAGGCCCATACACCAGCCTCAATCTGGCTACTCATGTGGGTGATGACGCAACAGCCGTTGCCGAGAACCGCCGTCGGCTACGCCAGGCATTGTGTTTACCCTCAGAACCTTGCTGGTTGCAACAAGTACACGGAACCCAAGTGGTATCGTGTTCGGCGGCCACACCGACACAGCCTGTTCCGGTCGCCGATGCGGCTTGCACTGGCGACGCTGGGGTGGTGTGTGTCGTCATGACCGCCGATTGTCTGCCGGTTTTGCTGTGTTCTGCGGATGGCCGCAGTGTGGCAGCCCTACATGCAGGCTGGCGCGGGCTAGCCGCCGGAATCATCGAAACCACCGCACGCCACATGCCCACCCCTCCGGCCCTGGCCTGGCTAGGGCCGGCTTTGGGAGCCAATGCGTTTGAAGTGGGCGATGATGTCAGAGCGGCTTTTTTGGCCAGCAACCCGGCGCATGCCCAATCCTTCCGCACCGGTGTCGTACCCGGCAAATGGCAGGCAGATCTATACGGACTGGCCCGTCGAATACTAAACAATCTGGGCATTGCGGCCATACAGGGCGGTGCTCATTGCACTGCATCAGAGCCTGAACGGTTTTTTTCGTACCGCCGTGATAGCGGTATCACCGGTCGCATGGCGACTTTAATCTGGCGGGAGTAAAGGCAATCCCCCAATGCCTTGATTTAGCATTACCCATTATGATTAACGAAAAACAATTCAATACCGCAGGGCCTTGCATCACCGAAGACCACTACATGATTGACCCGCTTAAACGCATAGATCATCTGGAAGTAGTGGCTTTAATCAAGTCTAAAAGATATTTCGTACTCCACGCCCCCCGACAAACCGGCAAA
>JBPCSC010000019.1:0-14319 GCA_051007495.1 Methylococcaceae bacterium
CAGGCAACATCACCGCCATACGCCCACTCAAGGACGGCGTTATCGCTGACTTTACCGTTACGGAAAAGATGTTGCAGCATTTCATCCACTATGTGCACAAAGGCCAGCTGTTCCGACCTAGCCCCAGAGTGTTGATCTCAGTGCCTTGTGGTTCTACCCAGGTTGAACGCAGGGCAATCAAGGAGTCGGCTGCCGGTGCTGGTGCCCGGCAGGTCTACCTCATTGAGGAACCTATGGCGGCCGCTCTTGGTGCCGGTTTACCTGTGCACGACGCGCAAGGCTCCATGGTGCTGGACATCGGTGGTGGCACATCTGAGGTAGCGGTTATCTCGCTCAATGGCGTAGTGTATTCGGCCTCGGTTCGCATTGGTGGCGACCGCCTGGATGAGGCGATCATGAACTATGTACGCCGCAATTACGGTACGCTGATTGGCGAGGCTACGGCTGAGCGGATCAAGCATGAAATCGGTACGGCTTACCCCGGCAGTGAGGTAAAGGAGATTACCGTCAAGGGTCGAAATTTATCGGAAGGCATACCGCGTAGCTTCGTGCTGAATAGCAACGAAATACTGGAAGCCTTGCAAGAGCCTTTGCAAGGAATAGTCGGTGCGGTGAAGATCGCTCTGGAGCAAACCCCTCCTGAACTCGGTGCCGATGTAGCCGAACGGGGCATCATCTGCACCGGAGGCGGCGCGTTGTTAAAAGACATTGACCGTCTGATTGCAGAAGAAACCGGGTTGCCCGTCTATATCGCCGATGATCCTATGACCTGTGTGGCCCGTGGCGGCGGTCGCATACTGGAGTTATTGGAAGAAAAAGGGCCTGCGGCTTTCTCACTGGAATAATCCGCACCCCCTGAGGAGACGGCCATCAAGAAAATATTTACCACCAGCCAATCACTCAACCTGCGGTTGGCTGCATGTGTGATTACGGCACTGGTGCTGATGGCTGGCGAACGCCACGGAGCGTTCCAGTCCGTACGCACCCCCCTGTCCATGGCGGTTTACCCCTTACAACTTATGGTCAGCACGCCGGTTCGGTGGGTTAGAGAACTGTTCGATTCAATGGCTGCTTACTCTGATCTCATGGCAGAAAATCGCAGGCTCAAGGACGAAGAATTGGTTTTGAAAACCAGGCTGCTGACCTTTGCCGCGATGGAGCAGGAAAACATTCGCCTGAGAGGTTTGCTGGATTCCTCATTCAAGGTGGGAGAGCAGTTTCTGATTGCCGAATTGCTATCTATCAATCTGGTTCCTTATGAGCATGTGGTCGAAGTCAACAAAGGTACTCGTTTCGGCGTATACCAAGGTCAACCGGTTTTCGATGCGATGGGGGTCGTCGGCCAGGTACTTAGAACCAACCCCTTCAGTTCTGAAGTCATGCTGATTACCGACCCCAGCCATGCCATCCCGGTGCAAGTTAACCGTAATGGACTGAGAACCATCGCACTGGGCACGGGTCACCTCGACCGTCTGGCCTTGCCTTATCTTTCCAGCAACGCCGACATTCAACTGGGTGATTTACTGATTACCTCTGGCTTGGGTGGTGTGTTTCCTCACGGTTACCCCGTCGCCACCGTTACGTCTATTGCTTCCCAGGAAAGCCCATTCGCCAAGATCAGCGCGACTCCAGTCGCTCGACTGGACAGAAGCCGTGAGCTTTTGCTGGTATTCAGCAATTCCAATCCCATCCCCCGCATACCCTACACCGAGCCTCGCTCGGTTCCGGTTCCCGCGAATCTTACCCAGGACGCGCCTCCTCCTGTGAACAGCACTAACCCCGCCCCTTCTGTTCCTGCGGATAAACCGATCTCACGACCAAGCCGCAAAACCACAACGGATCATGCCCCACATTAAGCTTCGCGTTTTTGGCGTAGTTTCCGTCAGTTTAATTCTGGCCATGTGCTTGCGTGTAATCCCTTGGCCTAAGCCCTGGTTTTTCGCCAATCCCGATTGGGTGGCCCTCGTGCTGTTGTACTGGACGATGGCCATACCCGACCGGGTGGGTTTGGGAACCGTCTGGGTGGTAGGACTGATGACTGATGTCCTCACCGGGCGAATCATGGGGCAACACGCTTTGGCATATTCGGTTTCAGCGTATTTTGGTCTCAAGCTGTATCAGCGTTTACGCTTATATCCGCTCCCTCAGCAATCACTATGGATTCTACTATTTCTTCTTGTTAACCAGCTTCTGGTTTTATGGACTCAGAAACTGGCTTACTTACATCTCATAGATTGGACTTATTGGCTGCCTGCCCTGACTGGGGCCATCGTCTGGCCCATGATCCTAACCCTGCTTAGAAGGGTTAGGCGTTACTTCGGCATAACCTGATGAGTGATCCATTCACATTTAAAGACACCTTCCAGGAAAACCGCTCGTTCCTGAACCGGATTGTCATTAGTGTGATGCTCATGCTGGCCGCCAGTCTGATGCTGGTTTTGCGTCTGGTTTATTTACAGGTTGCAGGCCATGAGCATTACTCCACGCTTTCCCGGGATAACCAAATCAAAATCTCGCCGCTGGCTCCGGCACGCGGGCTGATATTTGACCGCAACGGTGAAGTACTGGCGGATAACGCTGCCACGTATAGTCTGGAGGTTATTCCGGAACAAACCGGCAATCTGGAACTCACCCTGCAAAATCTTAAGCCGTTGTTAGGGATCAGCGATGAGGAATTGAGTCGCTTTGATGTTGTTAAAGGTCAGCGTAAAAGTTTTGAGAGTGTGCCGTTACGCCTGGAGATGTCCGAGGAAGACATAGCCCGTTTCGCGGTGAAAATGCCTTACTTTCCGGGGGTGGAGATCCGTACCCGCTTAATGCGTACCTATCCTTACGGAGAACTGACCGCCCATGCCATAGGGTATGTGGCCCGTATCAATGAAGCAGAATTGCAGAGTCTTGATCCGGCCCAATATCGGGGCACTTACCATATAGGCAAGAATGGAATCGAAAAATCCTACGAAACCGTTTTGCACGGACGCACGGGCTACGAGGAGTATGAAACCAATGTGCAAGGCCGAGCGATACAGTCATTAGGGGTGACTATGCCTATGGCTGGCGCAGATTTGTATCTTTCTCTGGACATCAAACTACAGAAAACCGCTCTTGACGCGCTGGGTGAATATAACGGTGCGGTGGTGGCGATTGAACCGGCGACGGGCAAGGTGCTGGTTCTGGCCAGCAAACCCAGCTTCGAACCTGATCCTTTCATTCATGGCATCAGCAAAGACAAATATCAGACTTTACAGAGCAATCCCGACCAACCCTTGTTCGACCGGGCCTTACGCGGAGTTTACCCGCCAGGCTCCACGGTCAAGCCGTTTGTGGCCTTGGCCGGCATGAATATGATTGATCAAAGCCCTGGGCAGCGCATTTCCTGTCCGGGCTATTACCGATTACCCAATGCCGATCACAAGTACCGTGACTGGCGTAAATCCGGACACGGGAGTGCGGATATGCGCACGGCCATTGTCGAATCCTGTGACGTTTATTTTTATGATCTGGCTCATCGCATAGGGATAGATCGCTTGCAGGAGTTCATGCAACAGTTTGGTTTTGGCAAGCGTTCCGGCATTGATCTGGTGGGTGAAAAAGCCGGTCTTTATCCTTCACGGGAATGGAAACGCAAGAAACGCAAGCAAACCTGGTTTCCGGGTGAAACCCTGATCGCTGGAATCGGACAAGGCTATGTGCAGGCTACGCCCTTGCAACTGGCCAGGGCAGCGGCCATTTTGGCGGCCCGAGGACGGAACGTCGAACCTCGCCTGGTTGAGCAAATCAAGGCACCTTATGAAGTAGAAAACCCGTTTCCACGCACAGGCCCCGAGATGGCCGTCACCCTTAAACCCTCTCAGTGGCAAACCGTCACCGATGCCATGATCGACGTCGTACACAGTCAGCGGGGTACGGCCAAGCTCATCGCCCCGGGGCTTGATTATTTAATTGCAGCCAAAACGGGCACGGCTCAGGTGTTCACCGTAGGACAAAATCAGGACTACAAACGAATGCACATAGACAAATCTCTACGTGATCACGCATTGTTTATCGCGTTCGCTCCGGCTGACAATCCGCGTATCGCTATTGCCGTGATTGCAGAACATGGCGGTCACGGTGGCTCGGTCGCCGCCCCCATCGCCAAGGCCGTCATCAATCAATACCTCAAACAACAGCCATGAACATTGATCCCGGATTGGCTCAGTTACGTCTTTCTGGCTCGCAGCCCTCATTTCCGTTGCAACGCATCCATGTAGACTTGCCCCTGTTTGGAGGGCTGGCCTTACTTTCCGGTCTGGCCTTCGTCATCCTTTATAGTGCTGGTGGACAAAACATTGATTTACTGATGAAGCAGGCACTGCATCTGGTTTTGGCTACCACCATCATGATAGGGATAGCCCAGATTCACCCACGTCATCTCAGGTTTTACAGCCCATTCCTGTTTCTGGCGGGAATTGTCTTGCTGACGGCAGTGCTTATCATGGGTGAGATAGGCAAGGGGGCTCAGCGTTGGCTTGATTTGGGCCTTTTGCGTTTTCAACCTTCGGAAATGACTAAACTCTCCACCCCTATGATGCTGGCCTGGTTTCTGTCCGGGCATACTGCACCACCCCACTTCAGACATCTGCTCATTGCCGGACTACTGGTAGCCGTACCAACCTTGCTCATCGCCAAACAACCTGACCTGGGCACAGCCGTACTGGTGGGCAGTGCGGGTGCAGCCGTCGTTTTTCTTGCCGGCATACCGTGGAGCTATCTACTGGGTACGTTTGTGCTGGGTGGCAGCCTGCTCCCCGTGCTTTGGCATTTCATGCACGGTTATCAAAGGGATCGTGTATTGACGCTGCTGAATCCTGAAGGGGATCCGCTGGGGCGGGGGTATCACATCATTCAATCGAAAATTGCCATAGGCTCCGGTGGCATATACGGCAAAGGTTGGCTGCATGGCACTCAGGTTCATCTTGAGTTTTTGCCCGAGCGCTCTACCGATTTTATCTTTGCCGTACTGGCTGAGGAATTCGGTTTGATTGGCTGCCTCAGCCTGCTGGCTATTTATCTGTTCATTTTGGGCCGTTGTGTTTATATCGTGATTCAAGCCCAGGATCGTTATTCTCGCCTTCTGACCGGTGCATTAACCCTGACGTTTTTTGTATACGTGTTCGTTAACATCGGGATGGTGATTGGCATATTGCCGGTCGTGGGTGTGCCTTTACCCATGGTCAGTTATGGAGGCACCTCGCTGGTAACACTCATGGCGGGTTTCGGTATGTTGATGTCCGTCCAAACCCATCAAAGAAGATCCCCACACTAAGCCAGGTTCTTCATGCTCGAATTCAATAACGTCTACAAACGCTATTCCGAAAGCGGTGAAATTCTCTCAGGTATCAGCTTTCAGCAAGCCAAGGGAGAAATGATTTTTCTGACCGGACATTCCGGTGCAGGCAAAAGCACTTTGCTCAAGTTGATCCCGGTCATGGAACGGGTTTCGAGAGGGCAAATACTGTTCGAGGGGAAACCGATCAACCGTATACCGAGCCACCAGATTCCCTTGTTGCGCCGCAAATTGGGACTGATCTTTCAGGATTACCGTTTGCTGCAAGATCGTACCATCCTGGAAAACGTCGCGTTGCCGCTCATCATTGCCGGGTACAGCTCTGTCGATACCGGCAGACGAGCACGGGCCGCCCTGGACAAAGTGGGTTTACTACGTAAGGAGAAAAGATACCCTATGTCCCTGTCCGGGGGGGAGCAACAACGGGTGGGTATCGCCAGAGCGATAGTACACAAACCACCCATGATTCTTGCCGACGAACCTACCGGCAATCTGGATCCCGATCTCTCCATCGAAATTATGAATCTGTTTCAGGAATTCAACCGGGTCGGGGTGACGATCCTGGTGGCCAGTCATGATATTTCCTTGATCAGCCACTTTGGATGCCGCATTCTGCGTCTGCATCAGGGCCAATTACTGACAGAGCACTGAATCATGCCGAGAAAACCCGCCAGAAGAAACGTCAGACGCCACTCGCCCAAGGCTTCGGCTTCTCCATTTTCGGGGCTAGCCGCTTTCGACAAGTTCCGCAATCAACTGGCTTTGCAAGCGAGTCTACTGTCTACAAGCTTGTCCCGACTATCCCTCGCCCCGCTGGCCAGCAGCATGACTGTGCTGGTTATTGCCATTGCCATCGCCTTGCCGGCCAGTTTTCATGTTTTACTCAAAAATATCCGAACGGCTAGCGGCGGTTTGAAAGCAGGCTATCAAGTATCGGTGTTCCTGAAACCTGATGTATCCAACGAAGCCGGAAGCCGACTGGCGGAAAAACTGGAGCAACAGGCGTTAATTCTGGATGCCCGCTACACCACTAAAGAAGAAGGACTGCGAGAATTGCAAAGTTACAGTGGTTTTGGTGATGCCTTGAACACTCTGAAATTTAACCCATTACCGGGGGTTATTGGGTTGACGCCCGCTCAGACTGTGTCCACCACTGAAGCAATGGAGAACCTCACTCACTCGTTGGGTAAGTTGCCTGAAGTCGATTTCGTGCAGATTGACACCCAGTGGGTGCGTAAATTGTCAGCCTTGCTGGCCATAGCCGAGCGAGGCATTTGGGGATTCAGCGTATTGCTGGGAATAGGTGTAGTGTTTAGCGTGGGCAACACCATACGACTGGAACTGGAAAATCGCCACGAAGAAATTGCCGTCTCGCAATTACTGGGTGCTACGGATGGATTCATACGCCGTCCGTTTTTATATTCCGGTTTTTGGTATGCCATCTTCGGCGGATCAAGTGCCTGGGTTTTAGTCAATAGCTTGGTTTTGTTACTCAAAGGCCCGGCCCGAGAACTGGCTGATTTGTATGGCAGTCCGTTCACGCTCTCGTTTTTGAGTGTAGGTGAATCCAACTTTATTAACGGCATATCGGTCGCCCTGGGGGTAGGTGCTTCTTATGTGGTTGTGGCTTATCAACTGAAAAAGCTGGAACCAGAATGACCAAAGAAAGCTGTTTTCGCCACCGAGGACAAATGCTCTGATTGATTTTCGTTATTGCCGGATAATTTGTTAGCACTCGTTGTCGGAGAGTGCTAGAATTTTCCACCCATTAATCTAATGAGATGCCACATATGAGCTACGCACTCGCACTTCCTGCAAGTCTTAACCTGGGTTCGATAGAGGAATACATCAGTTCGGTCAATCTCTTTCCCCGTCTATCAGTAGAGGAAGAACAACTTCTAGCCACTCGTTTGCGTGATGAAGGTGACCTGGATGCCGCACGGCAACTGGTACTCGGTCATTTACGCTTCGTGGTTCATATTGCCCGAGGGTATATGGGGTATGGTCTGCCTTTGCCGGATTTGATCCAGGAAGGCAATGTTGGCCTGATGAAAGCGGTCAAGCGTTTTGATCCCACCGTGGGTGTTCGTTTGATTACCTTTGCCGTTCACTGGATTCGCGCCGAGATACATGAATTTATTGTCCAGAACTGGCGCATCGTCAAAATTGCTACCACTAAAGCTCAGCGCAAGCTATTTTTCAATCTGCGTAAGTTCAAAACAGGATTGAATTGGTTGTCGCATGAAGAAGCCACTACGGTTGCCAAGGAACTGGGTGTGGAAGTCGAAACCGTTTATCAGATGGAAACTCGACTCAATGCCCACGATGCTTCGTTCGATCAATCGAATGACCCGGATGATGAAAAAGATCACACGGCTCCAGTCAATTTTCTGCGCCAGGAAAATGCTGACCCGGCAGAATCACTGGAGAGTACGGAATGGGGTGATTACCAGCAGGCACGTTTGCTAAGCGCACTGGGTGATCTGGACGAACGCAGCCGTGATATTGTCAGTAGCCGCTGGCTGGGCCAGGGTAAACTCACCTTGAGTGATCTGGCAGCGCGTTACCATGTTTCAGCGGAACGGATACGCCAGATTGAATATTCGGCCATGAAAAAACTCAAGGCGGCCCTGATTGACGTAGCCTAATGCAGCCAATAACTCCGTATTTTTATGCTGGCGCGGTCTCAGCAAGAATGGGTGTACTCCACGAGAATCAGATGAGCGGCTGACCGCTCGTTAGCGGTTTAGTGAGAAGTTAGCCGTGTCGCGACGCTCAAGACGGATAAAGGAATAGCTCAGGCCACATTCGGGATCGTGGTCTATCCGGGTATTTTCCAGTTCCAGCCAGTCAGAATAGTCCCACTCGGGAAACCAGGTATCGCCTGTTAGCTCGACGTGAATCAGCGTCAGGTAGATATATTGAGCCGCAGGTAGAAAGGCCTGATAAATCGTGGCTCCACCTATGATCATGATGTCGCTGGGGGCGGCTACGGCCAAGGCAGCTTGGGGGGTGGACACGGTAATACAGTGCTCGGGGTGGAACTCAGAATTGCCGCTGATGATGATGTTTTGCCGCCCGGGTAAGGGGCGACCTAAAGACTCAAAGGTTTTCCGACCCATGATAATGGGCTTGCCCCAAGTCAGCCTGCGAAAGTGTTTGAGATCTGCAGGAATATGCCACGGCATGGCTCCGTCCCGACCAATGACCCGGTTCTCGGTCATGGCCACGACCAGGGCGATATCTTTTCCGTTACGTGATTCTGCCGTCACCACACCAGATCATCCGGCACGGTGTACGCTGCATAGGGATCGTCCTGATCTTTTTCCACAAGCGTGTTCTGGGCAAAATTCAACAAGACGACAGCAGCATTGTCACGCTGGGCTATCTTTACGGCTGCTTCGGCTTCGACCAGTTCGTAATGCCCATCCAGGCGCACGATGCCCAATCGACCGCGCACCAGTCGGGAGCGGGCTTCCTCAGTCACATACAAGCTTTTCACCTTGCCTGAATCCTGAAAGTTAAATCGTATTTCGCCGTTTTCACGAGGGATGCGGTGAGCCTCTATTAGTTGGCGTATCTGCGCCAGTTGGGCTTTCTGGTCTTGTTCCTTTTGTTTTTCCCTGTTGAGTACCCGATCGCGTTCAGCCTTGGCGAGAACTGCGGCTTCTCGCTCTGCGCGGTGCACATCCGGTGTGGCCGGTTTGTTTTGAATTTGTCGGCTTTCCTTGCGTTTTTCCTGCTGCGCTTTCTTGGCCTGCTTTTCGTTGACCAGACCAGATTTGAGGAGTTGATCCCTGAGTGCGTTACCCATAACAGTTTTCCTATGGAGAGTAGGTCGGTGATTTGCGCCGGTCGGGTTTGCGTCCGATCAGACGGAAACCCAGTAACGTGGCCAGTATGATGGCGTGTGCGGTTGGAAGAGTGATGTCTCGTTTCACTGACCAGAAATAGTGGACAATTCCTGTTATTCCAATGAAGTAATTAAGTTTGTGCAGTGCTTTCCAGTGCTTTCCGCCCATCCATCGCATCATATAATTGCTGGAAGTCAGGGCCAGAGGAATCATCATTAGATAAGCGGCGAATCCCATGGTGATGTATGGCCGCTTGATAATGTCTCTCTGGATTTCGTCCCAGTCGAAAAAATGATCAAACACCAAAAACATGCTGAAGTGCAGCATGGCATAGGCAAAAGCGGCCAAGCCCAAAACCCGCCGGATGCGGACAGGCCACTGCCAGTGGCTTAATTTTCGTAGGGGCGTTGCAGAGAGAGAGAGCAACAGGAAACGCAGTGCCCACTGTCCGGTTTCATGCGTCAGGGTTGCGACCGGATCTGCCCCAAGGTCATCCAGTATTATCCGCCCCACCAACGCCAAGCCCGGTAAAAACGCCAGGCAGATAGCCAAAAGTACCGCCATGCTGCTGGTCACGCCGTCAAGCCACTAACCACTTCCGGAGTGTGTCGGCCAGCAACTGTTTGCTGAATGGTTTGGGCAGGTGATCGTTCATGCCGGCCGCCAGACACTTATCTCGCTCCTCCCGGGTGGCGTGGGCGGTCAAGGCCACGATCGGCAAGTCGGCAAGCCCTAATTCGGAACGAATGAGTTGTGTCGCTTGATATCCATCCATCACGGGCATTTGAATATCCATCAACACGATATCGTAGGTACCAGGTGAACGACGCAACTCTTCTACTGCCTTTCTGCCATCCTCAGCCAGAACAACACTGACACCCAGCTTGCCTAGCAGTGCTTTTGCCAGCATCTGGTTGACGGTGTTGTCTTCCACCAGCAACGCAGTGCTACCACTGCGCAGAGGCTGATCTTTCCGGGGTTCAGTAGTCACCGGTATTGATTGATCTATTTCTAAGCTAACCATAAATTCAAATGTGCTGCCTTTACTTTCTTCACTGATGCAGCGTATGACGCCACCCATGTTGTTGACTAATTGTTGAGATATGGCCAAGCCCAACCCGGTTCCACCGTATCTGCGGGTGGTGGATGCATCACCCTGTACGAAGGGCTGGAACAAGCGGGTTAACTCTTCAGGTGACATCCCCTTGCCGGTATCCATAACTTCAACATGAAGATTCACCCGGTTGTTGCTGATTCCTCTTTGGTCAAACACAACTTCCACCGAGCCTTGGTCGGTAAACTTGATGGCATTGCCTACGAGATTGGTTAACACCTGCCGCATACGCAGGGAGTCGCCCACCAGACGACGCGGAACGCCGTCTGCAATGCTGAATTCCAGGTTGAGATTTTTAGCCTCGGCCTTTAGAGCCATGATCTGCTGGACATCGGTAATAAGCTGGTTGAGGTTAAACCCGCTATTTTCCAGAACAATTTTACCCGCCTCGAATTTGGAAAAATCAAGCACGTCATTGATGATCCCCAGCAAATTGTTGGCGGCTTGATTGATTTGCGAAAGATAATGCAGCGTCCTTTCCATGGAGGTTTCTTCCGCTCCCAGTTCACTCAAACCGAGTATGGCATTCATGGGGGTACGGATTTCATGTGACATATTGGCCAGGAAACTGGCTTTCGCCTGGGCCGATTGTTCTGCGGCTTCCTTCGCGGCGAGCACAGCTCTCTCGGCCATTTTGCGTACGCTGATGTCTTCCTTGATGCCGATGTAGTGTCGAATCTTTCCATCCTCGCCCGGGACGGGAGTGATGCTCATTTCTTCATGGTACAAACTGCCGTCTTTACGTTTGTTGATGAGTTCCCCGCGCCAGTTAACTCCCTCGCAAATGCAATTCCACATTTGTTCGTAAAAGTGCTTTTCCTGTAGGCCTGAACGCCATAAGGATCCAGGTATCATTCCGATGACATCTTCAAGCTCATAGCCCGTCAACTGGGTGAAGGCCGGGTTGACCCATTCAATGCGTGAATCGGAATCTGTGATGATGATGGCTTTAGCCGCCGCATTAACAGCCATGGCCAGCAATTGATTGCGTTGCTCCATCTCCTTGCGGTGTATGGTGTAGCGAATGACCCTCACCAGTTCTTCGGTGCGTAATTCTTCCTTGACCAGATAATCGGATGCGCCGGCATCCAGTACCGACAAGGCAAAATCCATGTCCGCTCGCCCAGTCAGCACGATGATGGGTGATTTGCCCGCCATTTCCCGACCTGCTTTTACGGTGTCTATACCTTGGGAATCAGGTAGGGATAGATCCAGCATGATCACATCAAAGGTACTTTGGCCGAGTTCCTTGCGGGCATCGGCCAAAGTCACTACGTGGGTTATCTCAAAGCGGGATTCTCTGGAGGCCCTTAGCGTGATACGCAGCAATTCGGCATCACCCGGTTCATCCTCTACGAGAAGAATACGAATCAGCGTAGGTAAGCTCATTTTTTGTTACTCATGGGTAGACGGGTCAACGTGAACCAGTAATCTCCTAGTTGCTCCACTGCGGCTACAAATTGCCTCATATCGACAGGTTTGGTGATGTAACCCGACGCACCCAGTTGGTAGGATGCGACGACATCCCGCTCTACGTCGGAGGTGGTGAGTATGACCACAGGAATGGCTTTAAAAGCATCATCTGCCTTGATAGCGGCCAGAAACTCCCGGCCATTCATGCGGGGCATATTGAGATCCAGGAGGATCAAATCGGGACGTGGCGCATCATCATGAGGAGAAATGCGCTTCAGGAAATCAAGTCCTTCGCGGCCATCGGGCTGATGATGCAGACGAGCCCGAATACAACCCTCTTTAAGTGCCAAACTGACCAAATGTGCATCGGCTGGGTCATCCTCAATCAGGAGTATGTCAAACGGAGGGAGGTTAGGTATTATCATAATGATGGAGATTCGTCGGGGAGTTCGATTTGTACGGCTGCCCCGCCAAAATCGGATGTTTTTATAATGATGCTGCCCTGCCGGTTTTCCACTATCCGTCTGACTACGGCCAATCCTATGCCCGTACCCGCCTCAGGATTCCTGTCCAAACGTTCAAATACTTCAAACACTTTGAGTCGGTATTCCTCGGGAATTCCCGGGCCGTTGTCCTCTACTGTGAACTGTGCTCTGCTCCCATCTCGTACACCGCTGACCCTGATGTGAGGAATACGAGATGGGACTCGATGAATGAGCGCATTTTCCAGCAAAATTTCGAAAATTTCCATTAACCGGGGTTTGTCGAGATAGATTTGAGGCACTGCGTGAATTTCAATCGTGGCCCCAGTAGCCTGGAAACGCGAGCTTAACCGTTTGACCACCTGTTCCAACAGAAACCGGGTATTTTGCAGAATCAACAGTCCACGCGCTTCGGTGGCAGCTAAATAGCGTTCGATGTCTCTAACCAGATCACGCAATCGGTTCGCACCTTCATGAATGAAATTCAGTGACAGCAACGCTTCTTCCTCCTGTAGACGGTCGTGTAGCAAGCTATCCAGTCTGCGACTGTACACTAACAACCGCCGGGCCGGTTCCTGTAAGTGATGGGCAGAAATCTGCGAAAACATTGACAGGTCGGCATAGGCCAGATGGGCGTTGTATTCGGCTCGTTTTCGCGCCTGGATTTCTTCCTCAAGTTTGGCGAACAAGCGGGCACTGTCTATCGAAATGGCGGCTTGTAAAGCGATGAACTCAATCAATTGTGGTTGGTTCTCACGAAACACATCCGGGCTTGTTCGGTGCTCCAGATACAAAATACCGCCTAACTTGCCCAGATGAGTCAGAGGCAGGCACAAACCGGATTGCACCGTAACCGCCATGAGATATGGATCATTGCGTAATACGGGGTGCTCCTTCAGGCTTTCCGGGGAGATCCAAACCGGCACTTGTGTACTTATCAGATGACGCAAGGCAACCACCGGCAACTGGAGTGTAGCGTCTAACTCAATGGGTGGTTCGTGGTATTGCTCCTGACCGGATGAACTCTCCATGACCACTTTGGTAGCACCCTCCTGTAAAAGAATAAGCACCGCACGCTCTGCACCCGATAGGCGCATCAGGGTACGCAGGATTTCCGGTACCAAATCAGCCAGTTTTTTGTGGCGGAACAAGGTTTCGGAAACATCAATCACTGCGGCCATTTCCGTAATGACCCTACTGCAGGGTGAACTGGCTTCTTCTATACGTGAGTCTGCCTTGGGCATTTCCGGGCTAATTTTCTGAAGCATGAAGGAGTCTGATCCCGTGGGGAAGCGGATATAACAACCGGGTCGCGCCGGGGAAATTCAGGGGGGAGAGTGACTACGGTGTTTGGGTCACTCCGTCAATCGGAAGCCAAGCCGCATAGTCTGACGTTTTCCTTGAGATTTGACTAGTTGATTCTTCAAGGCCAATGTTCTTTTTGGGGCAGTTTGTATTGCGGGAAACTCTTATCTAAAAGGGCATCATGTGTCCGCATGGTTCATGGAGTGGCCAGAACCGGTCTGTGATGCCCAGGGGCACAGGGCAAAAAAGGCAAAAATACGATTGACTTGGAACCCCCATATAAATAGAATGCCTGTTCTTGTTTTTTGGATGCATAGCCGGTCAGGTGTAGCAAACACGGGGTATAGCGCAGTCTGGTAGCGCGTCTGCTTTGGGAGCAGAATGTCGGGGGTTCGAATCCCTCTACCCCGACCATGCGCTTGTAGCTCAGCCGGATAGAGCATCGGCCTTCTAAGCCGAGGGTCGCAGGTTCGAGTCCTGCCAAGCGCGCCATACACCGCACGATGGTGGCCGTAGCTCAGTTGGTAGAGCCCCGGATTGTGATTCCGGTTGTCGTGGGTTCAATCCCCATCGGTCACCCCACCCCCCTACATCTAAAACTCAACACTATTTCCGGGCCGTTAGCTCAGCCGGTAGAGCAGTGGACTCTTAATCCATTTGTCGTAGGTTCGATCCCTACACGGCCCACCAAGAATAAAAAAGGCCTTGCGCTTCGCGCAAGGCCTTTTTTATTGCCTGCCATTAAAGCACATGTCGGCGGCTGATTCCGGCCTTTTACTCGGGATTAACCTCCTCTTTGCCCACCCGGTTTGCGCACCCAGAACC
>JBPCSC010000020.1:0-1253 GCA_051007495.1 Methylococcaceae bacterium
ATCTGTCCCCAGGTAATAATGTACGCCAATCTGACAGTACCCTGGTTGGTCGTGTGGTGAGTCGTGGTGTAACACGGGTACGGTATCCCATCAATATATTTTGTATGACAGGGTTTGATACCGTGAGGGCTTATCTGGAATACGGTGATTCGCTTTTTAAGGATAAGTATAATATTGGCTGGTGGCCATGGGAATTGTCTGTTTGGCCGGGATTGTTGCACTCAGCGTTTGAACGGGTTAATGAAATATGGGCTGCCACCCAATTTACCCGTGTCATGTATGAAACGTCTACCCATATACCCGTTCATCTAATGCCGTTACCGGTTAGTGTCGCTAGAGTAGAGTTTTGTAGTCGGGCCACCCTGGGTATACCCGATTCAAAATTCCTGTTTCTTTATGTATTCGATTTTAATTCCTATCTGGAACGTAAAAATCCAGCGGCGGTAATATCTGCCTTTCGTTTGGCGTTTCCGGATCAGGATGAATCTGTTGGCCTGGTTTTGAAGACAATGAATACTGATTCTGATAATCCGTTATGGCAGCAATTCAGATTATCTTGTTTACAAGACAAAAGAATAACATTGCTGGATCAAACCATGACCCGATCGCAGGTATTGGGTTTGATCGAATCTTGTGATGTTTACGTGTCCCTGCACCGGTCTGAAGGTTTTGGAAGAACACTGGCCGAATCCATGCTGTTCGGCAAACCGGTAGTGGCTACTGACTACTCTGGTACTTGTGATTTCCTTACCCCGGATACTGGGTTTCCTGTGCAGTGGACGGAGCAGTCTGTCAGGCAGAATGATTATCCGTTTGTCATGGAAGGGGAGGCGGTTTGGGCCAATCCTGATATTAACCATGCGGCCCGCCAAATGGTTCAGGCTCGTAAGGAATCGGCTAATCCAGCGTTTATAAATAGGGTGCGTTCGTATTCAGTACAGCAGTTTTCTGCCAAACGTATTGGTTTACTTATGCGTGATCGTCTGCTGAATTGCTTTCAGTCATTATAACCGGATACCTGACATGATAAACTTCTTCCGAATCTTTATGGATCGTTTCTTTGGCTTTACTGCATTGTTTTTTGATTCTTATCAAGCGGAATGGGATAAAACGTCTGCCCTTGCCAAGGACACAGAAACCGACACCCGTATGGGTGAACCTGTTGCGTATGATGAATACCTTCTGGAAAAATCCCGCACTCAGTGGCAGTTTGGTGATTGGAATAGTTTGGCTAAACTCGATCGTGAGACACT
>JBPCSC010000021.1:0-2202 GCA_051007495.1 Methylococcaceae bacterium
CTTATACACGGTTCGCGCTATTCTTTGGTGGCGTTGAGGTGGATTCACCCCTGTTGGCGGACTTGTGATATGAGTATGTCTATCACTAAAGCCAGTGTTTCCTGATTGACGTGCCGCTTTCGTATGTTGTAAATAATTTCTTTGAGCACGGCTACTTCAATAGAGTCTACACTTACATCAACAGAATTTAATGCTGTCAGCAAAGAAACAGATGCGGGAATTTCCTTATCGCGTTCAGAATTTTTTCCCTGACCGCCTTTGCAAAAGTTTAATATGGGTGCTCTCGATAAGCGAAACGCATAAATTCCCGCAACTTTCCCTCTCCCTATACCAGTAACCGACGCTTGCGTTATCCTGCGGTAAGAAATAATCCTCAAATCATGCTCAATTTCAATTATGGTGTCAGCGAAAGCATCGTCGTTGATTGAGTAGTCTTTTGCGCCAGACTTTGAAACCAAGTGCTGGGCATGAAGGCAGAACGATTGGTACATTTCATATCGATCAAGTCCATCAAAGATAAATGTGCCATCTAACTGCATCAGTTCCATCCCAACGCTTTAGCGACGTATCCAGCATCTTTTTCAAACTCATCCCTTTCCAAAGCTTTTTCAAAGTGTCTTGTTATATCCGCTGCTGATTTTATTTCGCCTGAATTGCTGGAATAACTCTTTCTTTGTTCGTCGTACTTTTCACACAGTTCAAGAAATCTTGTTGAGTTGGTTATCCCTCTCTCATCGAGTTCTGCCAGTGTAGTCATTGTATTTTTCTCTATTATGCCGGTCTGTTTTTATTGTTTAAAGTCTGAGTAGACGCCCTGATTTCGGGCGAAAAAAAACGCACGACCAAGGTGCGGAGACTGTTTTCAGGAGCTTTATGAGGCTCCGTGAGGGCAGTATGCGCCGGTGGGGTTGAGGGTGTCAATCGGGCGCAAGGTACTAAAAGACACCCAGTGCGCCAGGATAAGCTGGCAAGAGATTGGTGGTGAAAGTCCTCTATCCGGAAAGGCGTAGCGAGCCACCGGAACCCCGAGTCATGGGTTGGACTGTCCGTGAGGGCAGCGACTAAGCGTTGACAGGGGAAAGCATAGGCTCGGTATTGAGCTCCGAAATCAAAGTTGGGAACGCCGACCACGTTGGCTGAATGGGAAGGCAAGACGAACCAGGGCGATAAACGCGAGTCCTGAGACGGTTCCCCGGAGTCGAAGACCCGAAGCATGTGTGGATGTCTCTTGTGCGGAACCTGGGAGGCCTCGGCCATGAATCACGCCGATAGGGGTGTGGAGACTGACAGGTGGAAGGTGAAAAGCCGAAACACCGGTGAGAGAAGTGGCTTGAGGAGTCGGACAAGACCATAGTAGTGAAGAAGCAGGCGAACAAACCTAATGACAGAACTGATGAAGAATGCCAGTGTGGTGAGGAGGCTGTGGAGCGAAGGGTCGTGACCGGGACGCAGAGCCCGGGGGAAACAGAAGACGGACTCGACAGGCTACGTGCAGCGGCGAAGAAAAATAAGGAACTGAAATTCGACAATCTGATGCATCACATCGACATAAAGATGTTGAGGCGGGCTTATTTTGCGTTAAACCGACAAGCAGCAGAGGGTGTAGACGGGCAAAGCTGGGAAGACTATGGCAGAAGCCTGGAACCCCAGATAGAACGGCTACACACACGACTCCATGAAGGGAAATACCGCCCGAAACCGGTGCGGCGAGTGTGGATACCCAAGGCAGATGGACGACTCAGACCCCTGGGGGTCACGAGCATAGAGGATAAACTGGTGCAGCAAGCACTGGTCTGGGTGCTGGAAAGAATCTACGAAATAGACTTCAAGGGATTCAGCTATGGATTCAGACCCGGAAAGAGCCAGCATCACGCACTGGACGCGATCTATGTTGCCCTCACACAACGCAAGGTAAGCTGGATACTGGACACGGACATCAGTGCATTCTTCGACAGCGTCGACCATGAGTGGCTGATGAAATTCGTATCCCATCGGATAGCGGATCGACGGATACTGAGACTGATAGAGCAAACGCTCAAGGCAGGAGTAATGGAAGAGGGGAAATGGCAAGCCACGAAAGCGGGAACACCGCAAGGTGGAGTGCTATCGCCCTTACTGGCCAATATCTACCTGCACTACAGTCTGGACTTATGGGTAGAGGCATGGCGGAAAAGACGAGCACGGGGAGAGGTGTATATAGTC
>JBPCSC010000022.1:0-2621 GCA_051007495.1 Methylococcaceae bacterium
ATGGTGATGAGCGAAGTGGAAAAGCCTTTGATTGAGGCCGTGCTGGAGCAGTGCGGCCAAAACCAATGCCGAACCGCCGAGATGCTGGGATTGAGTCGCAGCACCCTGCGAAAAAAAATCGCCCAGTACGGCATCGTTCCTGGCCCTAAAAGCCGGGCCTACTACGATGAGATGCAAATCCGATGAATAAAGTGACCGTTCGCGCCTTGGTCAGCGTGTCCGATAAAACCGGGCTAGTCGAATTTTGTCGTGGATTGACCGCGCTCGGCGTGGAGATCATTTCTTCAGGCGGCACGGCCAAGAGCCTCATGGCAGCAGGAATTGCCGTGCAGGAAGTAGCCGCGTACACGGGCTTTCCCGAAATGATGGGAGGACGGGTCAAGACGCTGCATCCTCGCATACACGGGGGCATTCTGGGACGACGGGGAGTAGATGAAGCGGTTATGGAAGAGCACGCCATTGCGCCTATTGACTTGGTGGTGGTCAATCTTTATCCGTTTGCAGCCACGGTGGCCGACCCGGATTGTTCTTATGCCCTGGCCATAGAGAATATCGACATCGGCGGTCCGGCCATGTTGAGGTCGGCGGCCAAGAACCACGCCAGTGTCGGTGTAGTCGTCGACCCGGCGGATTATGCTTCGGTGCTGACCGGCCTGCAGAATGAACAGGGACGCCTGCCGGAACCGATGCGTTTACGTTTGGCCCTTAAAGCCTTCCGTCATACTGCGGCTTACGATGCAGCCATTGCCGCTTATCTGGATCGTCAACTGGCTGAGCCTATCTTCCCGGATCCCCTGTCGTTGGGATTAAGTCATCCAGAACCCCTGCGCTACGGTGAAAATCCTCACCAACGGGCTGCCTTTTACCGGGAAGATCACAGCCCGTCCGGGTGTCTCGGCAAGGCCAGACTACAGCAGGGCAAGGCACTGTCCTACAACAATATCGCCGATGCCGATACTGCCCTCGAATGCGTTAAAGCCTTTGGAGAAACACCGGCCTGCGTCATCGTCAAGCATGCCAATCCCTGCGGAGTCGCTACCGGGCCGGATCTGCCAAGTGCCTATGATCGGGCTTATGCGACCGACCCCACCTCGGCTTTCGGCGGGATTATCGCGTTCAATCAGGTGCTGGATGCGGCCACCGCCACCGCCATCATTAAGCGTCAATTCGTGGAAGTCATACTCGCACCTGAAATTGCCATTGAGGCTTTGGCCGTGCTGGCTGACAAGCCTAATGTTCGGGTATTGGAAACCGGAGCCTTCATGCGGTCGATAGCCGGATGGGAATTCAAACGGGTGTCGGGTGGTTTGCTGCTACAGGATAAAGACACCCACGAACTCGATACCGACGAACTCCGCATCGTCAGTACACGACCACCCACCCCAACTGAACTGGCCGATATGCTTTTTGCCTGGAAGGTGGCCAAATTTGTTAAATCCAATGCCATCGTTTACGCGAGAAATCATCAAACCATAGGAGTAGGGGCAGGCCAGATGAGCCGGGTTTATTCCGCCCGGATTGCCGGCATCAAGGCGAATGATGCCGGATTGGACGTGCAGGGAGCGGTCATGGCATCCGATGCCTTTTTCCCCTTCCGCGATGGTATTGATTCAGCCGCTGCAGAAGGGATTACCGCCGTGATACAACCGGGTGGTTCGGTGCGGGATGAAGAAGTGATTGCCGCCGCCAATGAGCACGGTTTGTCCATGGTATTCACCGGCGTTCGCCATTTCAGGCATTGAGTCGACGCTGCCCCAGGCGGGCTCCCATGCGTATGCCTGAACCGGCAGTCAAAGATTCCGACCAATCCATGACCTCCGCCCCAAACAGCACAATAATGGTCGATCCCATGGTAAATCGGCCCAGTTCAGTTCCTCGACTCAGCACCGGTGGGTGGTCGGCATAGTGCCAGACTGTCACCGATTGACCTTGAGGAGGAGTCACCACGCCGTGCCAGGTGGTTTCGATACTGGCCACGAACAAGGCCCCAACCAGCACCAGAGCCATGGGACCCAATTCCGTATCGAATAGCGCAACCACCCGTTCATTCCGGCCATACAGATGGGGGATGTGTTCACTGGTGGTTTGATTCACGCTGAACAAACGCCCGGGTATCAAAACCATCTCTCTGAGTGTTCCGTCCACCGGCATGTGCAGGCGGTGATAATCACGGGGAGACAGATAAATCGTCGCAAAATGACCATCCCGGAAGGGTAGGGCGCGTTCGGTGTCACCACCCAGCAAATGCGTGAGGGCGTAATTCTTCCCTTTGGCTTGAATGAGTTGCCCTTCATGGCATCGGCCAATCTGACTGACCACCCCGTCGGCGGGGCTGGCGATATGACCTTGACGCTGTTCCAGGGGGCGTGCTGCGGGTTTCAGGGTGCGGGCAAAAAAATCATTGAAGCAGGCGTACTGTTCAGGGTCGGAACACTCCGCCTCGCTCAGATCAACCCCATACAATCGAATGAATCCTTGAATCAGGGTGTTCTTGATAAGGGGGACGCGGCAACGGGTGAGATGACCCAAAAGACGCGAAAGCCAATGATGGGGCAGCACATGCTGCACCGTTACGAACAAGATTTTGAGTACGGACATGGAGAATCAAGCACCTTATAAGG
>JBPCSC010000023.1:0-1746 GCA_051007495.1 Methylococcaceae bacterium
GTTGGATACGATGACTCGTCAAGGAGGGAAGTCACGAGCACTTCGTAGGCCCCCGTCGGCAGCAGAACGCGAACTAAGCGTACCTCAAGACTCATCGGCAGGGTGCGGGCACGGATGTCCGCCGCCTGACCGGCGCAGGGTTCAAGCCTGACCCGTTGGCTGTCAGGTCCCTCGCCCTTGAGCATCCGCCGTGCCTGTGCAAAGGAGGCGGCCGAGCAGCGAACGGCGAATTCACGTCCCGCCTTGGTGCACTCGGCCAGCATCCGATATGAGGGATAGTTGCGATCCATCACTAGCAAGTCGCCCTCCCGAGTCCACGCCAAGTGTTCGGCGGCCCGATCAACTTCGTAGTCCCGTGCCTTGCCCAGCGTAGCATCCAGTGCCACCCGATTCAGTACGTCGTACAGCACCGAGGCCAAGGCCCAGGGCTTCTCTCCGATGACTTCGCTGGACTGGCCGTCGGTATAGGCGATGACACCAAATTCATTCCGCACGTCCTTCGTGTCCGGTAAAGCGATCTTCGACCCGTCCACCGCCAGCACACGAAACCCCCAGAAACGCCGGTAGTCATCATCACAGTAGACCGTCTCCACCACCGCTTGCCGGTTTAATTCAATGAATGCCGTGTGCTTGAGCTTGTAGCGTGCCTGCGAATAGGCACTCGCGCTCGCCGTCCCCAATCCCAACCACGACAGTGCCTCGCTCACGCTGTTTTGCAGCGACTTCATGCCGTTGCGTAAAATGATCGCCACGACCACGCCAAATGTCAGCAGGCGCACTCGCGTGAACGCCGTATCGCTCTGACTGTGCAGGCGTTTGAATTCTGCCTCTGATAACAGTCTGCGGGTCGTTTCAGCCACTTGCTCGTTTTATTCATGACGATATCCAAAAATCGGATATGAAGCCCCATTTATCTCAAAAAGTCCACTAACTTAATGGCAGTGACGCGGGAGCGCGGGAACGAGAAATCCGCTTACCATTACAACGAATGTTTTCTCGTTACCATGCTCCTGCGTTGGTAACGCATACGGAGGCTGAATGGGCACTGTTCCCGCCTCTACTCTGCTGCGTGTTAACGCATACGGAGATTATCTTGACCAATCGAGGTACGCATTCCCACGCGGGAGCGTCACTGCCATTAAGTTAAGCGTAGTGGCTAAAAGCAATGTTTTTTTCTTCGTTTGTGAAAATCCAGCAAGGCCCTATCGGTCGACTTTTTCCGGGGAGGCTGACGTTCCCGTACCAATGTAGGGTTCTGTAGAAATAGAGCGGTCAGGCGTTCCAGTAGCTCGGCGGTCTCAAGTTCGCCGAGAAGAAGATCCAGTGCCTGATTTTTTATGGCATTAAAGGATACCGCCCGATTCACCTGCTGCGGGTGGCGTCCGTCCCTGGCATCGAGCTGTGCCTGCGCATCAGCGGTGAGAATCGACTCCAGGCCGGTCAGATACACTGTCGCGTGGAAGTCCTGCCGCACGGCTTCAGCTCCAGTGCCGCTGAAGTTTTCAAGCCCCAACCGGGTCTTGATGACACCGTAGAAGGTCTCCACGCCCCAACGTAGATGGTACAGTTCCAGAAAACCTGCGGTTGGATACGATGCCTCGTCAAGGAGGGAAGTCACGAGTACTTCGTAGGTCCCCGTCGGCAGCAGAACGCGAACGAAGCGTACCTCAAGACTCATCGGCAGGGTGCGGGCGCGGATGTCCGCCGCCTGACCGGCGCAGGGTTCAAGCCTGACCCGCTGGCTGT
>JBPCSC010000024.1:0-2629 GCA_051007495.1 Methylococcaceae bacterium
GAACAAGTAAATGAAAACCTTGGGCGAATACCGAACCCAAGGCCTGGTGCTGGCGGCTAGGGATCAATTGGAAACTGGAGCATTGCACTGATGTTTACAAAGCTTGGACGGGGCAATGTCAAGATATGGAGTGGCTTGTATATGTCGATCAGTCTGATCGACACATTGTGCTGGATTCGGCCTGGATACAGAACAAGTGCCGGAATAATGCCGAGAAACGGGTGTGCTGAGTGAGGACGATCGAGTGGAACCGTATTGATTATTTAGCATGATAGCCCGTATGAACCCTTTGCAACGCACGCTCATTGAGAAGGTCGGCAACGACAATGGCTTTGAACATGTGGTTTTGTCTGAGCCGGATAGCGTGGTTTTGGCCTCGGCCCGTCATCCTAATCGGGCCATAGTGAGCCTGGAACATGGCATTTATCTCGTGGGTTTTCAGACGGAATCGCCCTCCTTGCTGCCGGAATTGCATCGCAGCTTTCCGGGGGCAGGCCAGGTGTCTGGGGCATTTGGCCGGGGCAATGAGGCTGAACTCGCTCGTCTGCTGAACCGGGCAGCCAGTTTGTCACGGGCATTGCCCTGTCAAGCCGTACACGATTACCAACAGGCGGTAGCCGGTGCGCTGGCCCAATTACCGACAAGCCTGGTCGGTACGGAAATGGAGCGATGGGTACGGGTACGGGTGGGGCAGGACAAATTCCGCCAGGCCCTGCTGGATTACTGGGGCGGTGCGTGTGCGGTGACGGGGGTGGCTATTCCTGAAGTTTTGCGGGCCAGTCATGCCCTGGCTTGGGCGGAGTGTGCGACGGATGCCGAGCGACTGGATGTATTCAACGGCTTTTTGCTCTGCGCCCATCTGGATGCCTTGTTTGATCGTTTTCTGATCAGCTTTGACAACCAGGGGGCCTTGCTGGTTACGCCCTCTCTGGCCCGTGCGGATTTGCGTGCTTTGGGGATTACGCCCGGCCTGACATTGCGCTGGGTGAATGCTTTGCACCAGCCTTATCTGGCACTGCACCGCGCCCGCTGCGGCCGTGCTCTGGACCCTCTCTCGGGACATTTCCCCATTGTCCAGACCCAAAACGAGCTTAATTGGGCGCAAGGCCATCCCGAGCCTTGAGCGGGCGAGACGCTAACGCCCCTACGGAGAGGGCGCATCGTTTACCCGCAGTACACCGGGCATCAAATCCGCTCGGCGCGTACATCAACCCGGACGAAATCGAACCCACCTCATGGCTCACATACCTTTGTCGTCCTAAAATAAGTCACTTTTGTTTTTTCCCTGGCGCATATAAAAAATATGCTGAAATAGAAATAATTTATGCAACCCTCGCAAAACAGGATCACAAATGGCCATCAAGAAATCTGACCTCTACTCATCTCTCTGGGCCTCTTGCGACGAACTGCGCGGCGGCATGGATGCCAGCCAGTACAAGGACTACGTCCTGTTTATGCTGTTTATAAAATACGTCTCGGACAAATACGGCGAATCGGATGATTTTCCGCCAGTCACCATCCCGCCCGGAGCCCGCTTTAAGGACATGGTTGACCTCAAAGGCAAAAGCGATATCGGCGACAAGATCAACACACAGATCATTCAGCCGCTGAGCGACGCCGAAATCAAGACACTGGTCATTGACGACAAATGGATGATGCTTTTGTCTGCCGCCGTGCAAGGCGAACTGGATCGGGTTTCTCAAACCCTCACGGGTCGCATCCGCCAGCTTGCGGAACGCTATGCCACGCCGCTACCGCAGCTTACGCAAGAACTTGCCACACTCTCGGCGCGGGTGGATGAGCATTTGAAAAAGATGGGGGCGGTATGGAGTTAAACACCGCCAGCGGTGAATACACGGTATTGCTTGAGCGCATTTCAGGCACGTTTAACCATGCGCAAATACGTGCTGCACAAGCCATCAATACCGTTTTAATTGAGTCCTACTGGCAAGTTGGGCAGCACATTGTCGAGTTTGAACAGCAAGGGCGGCAACGCGCCGCCTACGGCAAAGCCCTGCTTGAAGCACTGGCCCGCGATTTAACGCTACGCCACGGGCGTGGGTTTAGCCGCAGCAATCTCAACTACATGCGCCTGTTTTATCAACGTTATCCAAATGCAATTTGTGAGCAGGCTTCTCACAAATTGAGCTGGTCGCACTATATTGAGTTATTGAAAGTGGATGACGAGCTGGAGCGCAGTTTTTATGAACAACAGGCCATTGCCGAACGCTGGTCTGTGCCTGAACTCAAGCGACAAAAAGCCGCCTCCCTGTTTTTGCGACTGGCCGCCAGCAAAGACAAGGCCGGCATTTTACAACTGGCCAAACAGGGGCAGATCGTTGAGCAGCCCAGCGATCTGCTGCGCGAACCCTATGTGTTTGAGTTTCTCAAAATACCCGAGCCAAGCCATATCTCGGAAACACAACTGGAAACCCTGCTGTGTGACCATCTCCAGCCCTTTTTGCTGGATTTGGGTAAAGGTTTCACCTTTGTTGGTCGGCAATATCGAATCACCCTCAACAATACACACTACCGCGTTGATCTGGTGTTTTACCACCGCATTCTGCGTTGCTTTGTCCTCATCGACTTAAAACTCAATGATGTGCAACACCACGATATTGGTCAGTTG
>JBPCSC010000025.1:0-2523 GCA_051007495.1 Methylococcaceae bacterium
AAGGGGTATAGGGTGCAGCATTAAACTCCAGAGTTTTGGTTTTTTTTGCGTCACTGCGCCGGGTTTTGGCCAGGATCAGGTCTTCCGGGTTGACTTCAACAATGGCCACATTTTCGAAGTTTAACACGTCCTCCAGCCGGGATTTAACCTCATTGTTGTTTATTTGATTCTGTCCGTTTAACAGGTAGCCAAAAGCCCCGTGGTGCATAGTATTTTGATTATAGTTACCGTTGACCAGAGGGGCGGTTCCCAGCCAGCAGGCCTGTTGGGCCCGGGTCAGGCCCACATATAAAAGCCGCAGGTCTTCCTGCAGGCGTTCTCTGGCCATGGCCGCTAATGAAGTTTTATTTGTTTCAGTGTTCAGTTCGAGTTTGATGGCCCCATGATCATCGTGATAAGTGTAATGACTGATTTTATCGTCTTTTGTTTGCTTGTAGCCACAGACAAAAGGCATAAATACCAGGGGATATTCCAGTCCTTTGGATTTGTGCAGGGTGACAACCCGGATCAGGCCGTCATCGCTTTCCAGGCGTATGGTGTGTTCGTCGTTACCGTTTTCGGGTTCCTGACATACGTCTTGAAAATAGCACATTAAACCTTCCGGTCCGTCTCGGTGTACGCCTTCGGTTTGCAGTAATTCTGCCAGATGCAGCACATTGGTCAGGGATCGTTCACCGCCAGGTTGGGCCAGTAAGCGTGCAGGCAGGTGTTGATCCATGATGAATTGCCGCACTGCGGCCAATACGCCCTGAGTATTCCAGAGTTGGTGATAACGGGTGAACAGCCTGATCTGTTCTTCCAAAACCGCTTCGTTTGTACTCAGTTGCTCGATTTCGGCATACGTACGACCTAGCAGGGTCGTGCCCAGGGCCGCACGTATGGCGCGACCATTTTGAGGCGTCAGAAAAGCCTGTAAACAGTGCTGCATTTCGGTGGCTTCAGCGGTTTCGTAGACTGAATCCCGGTCAGACATATAAACACTGCGTATGCCTCTGCGCAATAAGGCCAGACGAATAATTTTAGCCTCATTGTGATCCCTCACCAGTATGGCGATGTCGGATTCCTGCAAAGGGGTTATTTGAGTATCGCGCATGAAGCCAGTTTGGCCGGTTTGGCTTTCGTTGAGCAGGCGGGCGATTTCATTAGCCGCCTGTTCGGCCAGGGTCGCTCGATACCGGGTAAAATTGACGGTGCCGTTTTCCTGTTCAGAAGGCAAATACCAGACCGTCAAGGCCGGTGCGGGTTGTTTGTTTCTCACCCACACTTCAGGGCGACCCTTGGCCTCTACGCTTTGGAATGGTATAGGGTCATTGACTTTACCCTGGATGGCTGTCTTGAACAAAAACGCGCCGTCTTCATGTTTATCGGCGTGAGCAAACAGGTGGTTAACGATATTCACCAACGCCTTAACGGAACGGTGGTTGACGCTCAATGTGTGGTGTTCAATTCCGCTGCGCTGTTTGGCCCGCAAATAGGCGTGAATGTCGGCCCCGCGAAAACTGTATATGGCTTGCTTGGGGTCGCCAATCATTAGCCAGGCGGTGGAGTCAGACTGCTGCCCGTAAATACGCTCAAAAATTTCATATTGAGCGGCATCGGTATCCTGAAACTCGTCTATCATGGCAACCGGGTATTGCTGACGAATAATTGCGGCCAGGCGTTCCCCGGCCTGTTCGCGTTTGATTGCGGCATTTAACTGGAAAATCAAATCATTATAATCCAGGCGGGATTTACGTTTCTTCGCCTGGGCAAAAGCATCCAGCACCCAGAAAGTGGCCTGGGTATACAAAGATACTGTGAACTGTTTGAGTTGGGTGTCCTGTTCGCTGGTGGCTGTTCTGAACTGGGCCAGTTGCTCGAATACTTCATGCCTGGGTTCTTCTGGGACCGCATTGTTGAGTCTAAAACCACCACTGGAAAAGTATTGAATGTGCTTTGAAGCGGGTCGGGGTGTGCCTGCTATGGCCCAGGTACTGAATTCGTTTAGTATTTTTTCCAGCCCCCTGTAAATACTCCCATTCAAATGTTTTTGGGCCAGTGCCTGAGTCAGTATGCGTTCAATATCGGCTTGATGAGTAACCCAGGTGTCACGGGCCTGGGTTTCGATAGTCTGAACTGCTTGCTGTTTTTCCAGACAGTCATCCAGTGCTTTTTGAAGTAATTGAATCGCCTCGGCCTGACTGGCAGGTTTTGGCAACTGCGCCAGAGTATCGGGCGCGGTGTTCAGTAAAGTCCTTATTTTTTGTTCCAGATCATCCGGGGTTTTAACCACCTGTTGCACCACCTGGCAAGCGGCTTCACTCAGGGCATAAAACGCCACCCGCCAGAAATCCCGTATGGATTCGTTAAGCAAGACTGATCCATTGGTTTCTATCTCCATGACAAACGCCGCCCCGCTATCAAAAGCGTGCTGCTTGAGCATACGGCTACACCAACCGTGTATGGTGAAAATGGCCGCCTCATCCATGTCATCGGCCGCCAGCGACAGCCTATGCGCCAGGCCCGGCCATTCTTTGCTATCAC
>JBPCSC010000026.1:0-13939 GCA_051007495.1 Methylococcaceae bacterium
AGCGTAAACGGCCTACTGATTCAGGCATTAGACTGGAGAAATCCTCACTCTCGGCCTGGGTTTCAGCCTGAGGCAAGGAAATCGTCAGGGTAGCCGAGCCGTGGTGAGGCAACTCCACCCGCAGGGGATGTATCAATTCGCCAGCATCCTGATTTGATTTGCGTCCGTGCAAGAGGATGATGCCACCGCGACGTTTTTTCAGCGGGCTGTCACGGTACAAGCCCTGGAATGGAATACCGGATACGTCGAGTTTAAGGACTTCTTCCGGGCTGTTGCGGGTAGCCAGTTGCTCAGCCAGATCTCGTTCGTCGTCCAGATCGGCAGCGGCAACCATGAACGTGAACGGAATCAATATCAGGCCCATCATCAGGCCAATTGGGATCAGGCGGAGAGCCATGAACAGGCCGCTACTCACTCTAAACCTCAGCGGATACGCATACCCGCTGTTGCGCCCTGATCAGGAAACAGCACGAAAGGCCCGGCCGACTCATCACTGGCCGCCAGCACCATACCTTCGGAGACTCCAAATTTCATCTTGCGCGGAGCCAGATTGGCCACCATCACCAGGTGTTTACCTTCCAGTTGAGCCGGATCGTAGGCCGATTTGATGCCAGCCAGCACCGTGCGGGTCTCTACACCCAAATCCAGAGTCAGACGCAGTAATTTGTCTGCCCCTTCCACCGCCTCGGCTTTGCTGACGCGGGCCACGCGCAGATCCACCCTGGAAAACTCCTCAAAGCTGATGGTGTCGGCAAACGCTTCATGGCCAGCGCGGGCAGGTTCCGGGGTACGCTCCAGAGTTTGACGGTTAGCGTCAACCAAAGCCTCTATGCGGGCATCCTCTATGCGCGTCATCAAATGCTCGTACGGATTGATGACATGACCTTCTGCCAGTGGTTGATGTATGTCATCCCAGTTCAGCGATATGGCCAGGAAACGTTCCACTTGAGCGGCCAGGCGCGGCAATATGGGTTTGAGGAAGAGGGTCAGGTCACGGAAGCGGCGGATCGTAGTGCTGCATACCTGGTGCAAACGCGCATCATGTTCGGTGGATCGGGCCAGTTCCCAGGGTTTGTTGGCATCAACATATTGATTAACCCGATCCGCCAACTCCATGATCCGGCGTACGGCACGGGCATAGTCCCGGCTTTCGTAGCAGTCGGCGATGAAATCAGCTTCGGCTGAAGGCTTGTAGTCCAGGTCGGCATTCTCATCCATTCCACTCAGGCGGCCACCGAATCGCTTGACCAAAAACCCGGCCGAGCGGCTGGCGATATTGACGAATTTGCCTATGAGATCACTGTTGACACGGGCGACAAAGTCTTTGAGGTTGAGGTCAATGTCTTCCAGCGAACCATTCAGTTTGCAGGCGTAGTAATACCGCAACCATTCCGGATCCAGTCCCAGTTGCAGATAACTCAAGGCGGTAATGAATGTCCCTCTGGATTTGGACATCTTTTCACCATTCACCGTTAGAAATCCATGCGCGAAAATACCCGTAGGCGTACGAAAACCGGTGCGTTCCAGCAGAGCAGGCCAAAACAGAGCATGGAAGTAGAGGATGTCTTTACCGATGAAGTGATAAAGCTCCGTCTGGCTGCCTCTCAGCCAGTATTCGTCGAAATCCAGCCCCTGAAGCTGACACAAATACTGGAAACTGCCCATATACCCGATGGGGGCATCCAGCCACACATAAAAAAACTTGCCCGGCGCACCCGGTATCTCAAAACCAAAATAGGGCGAATCCCGGGAGATGTCCCAGTCCGTCAGGCCCGAAGATAGCCACTCATCCATTTTGTTGGCGGCCTCCTCCTGTAAGTGCCCGGCACGCGTCCAGTCTTTAAGAAAGTCCAAGGACAAACCCAACCTAAAGAAATGATGTTCGGATTCCTTGCGGATAGGTGGCGCGCCGGATACGGCGGAATAGGGGTTGAGCAAGTCGGTGGGACTGTAGCTAGCCCCGCATACTTCACAGGAATCGCCATACTGATCGGGCGATTTGCATTTAGGGCAGGTTCCTTTGATGAAACGATCCGGCAAAAACATTTCCTTGACCGGATCGTAGTATTGCTCGATGGAGCGCACCGCAATGCAGTCAGACGCTTTCAGACGGTTGTAGATGGTTTCCGCAAACTGGCGGGTCTCTTCGCTGTGGGTGGAATGATAATGATCGAAAGCGATATGAAATCCGTGGAAATCCCGCTCGTGCTCACCTTTGACCCGCTGTATGAGTGCCTCCGGGGTGATGCCTTCTTTTTCTGCCCTGAGCATAACGGGTGTGCCGTGGGTGTCATCGGCACAAACATAGTGACAGATATGGCCTTGCATCTTCTGAAAGCGAACCCAAATGTCGGTCTGGATATACTCGACCAAATGGCCTAGATGGATAGAACCATTGGCATAGGGCAAGGCACTGGTTACCAGAATTTTTCGTGATGGATACATGATGATGAATGGGAGGTGTGGGCAGGTTGGGGTGTTAGGTTTGTGGGTTGTTACTGAAATAAGCCTGAGGGGCCGGTGAAGACCGGTCGTGGCCATCAACCCTGCGAGTGCTTCACGGAAAGTTCGTGGAACGCGCTCAGAAACGCCTGTTTGGCTTCCAGTGGGGGAAGAGGAATGATGCGGTCAGGCAAGGGATCAAACCCGAGCAGATCCAGCCAGGCCTCAGTAGAGTTGGGCATGAGATCGCGCTTTTCTGTGGCAAGCGCGATTAGATCCGCCTGCTTGATGGCGGCATGATCCGAAGCGGGAATTTTGAAAGCCTCAGTGATGATCGCGCTAACGCTGTGTTCAATCTCGGCAAATTGGGGCAGTAAACGCTTGAGCGGCTTGACCATATCCCCGAGATAGGCCTCGGCGGCATCATGCAACAACGCGGCAAATTTGTATTCCTCTGCCACCAGTTCGCAAACCATCAGTGAATGCTGGGCCACAGAATAAAACTGGGTGGTCTGGCCGTTGAAGCGGCAGGTATAGGCCAGACCATGAGCGATGTCTTCGATGTGAATTTGGTCAATTCGCGGTTCCAGCGGAAAGAAACGATTGCCCAGATAGGTGGATATGTAGCTCATTCCGCACCTTTCAGTCTAGGCGTTTCGGTAACGATACAGAGGTTGGCTGGTGTCGCTGGAAGCCTGATAACGAACTGAAAACTCGTTCAACCGAGGCAAAGCGTGTTCAGCCTGAGTGATATTCTCGAACTCGAAGGCATTAACCCCCACCCGCTTAAGATAAAACACCTGATCCAGCAGAAAGTCACCCCTGGCCCGTAATTCGCCACGATAAGCCAGGCGATCGCGTATCCAGCGTGCCTGCGAAAAGCTCCGTCCGTCGACAAACTGCCGCATATCCAACACGATTAGCGGGAGAACGGCCATGTACGCGCCCAGTGCTTCCACCGAGTCTTCCGCCAACAACCGCACCCCCACGGGAGCACCATACTGAGCCAGAGCCTCCCGTTCGTCCTGCCAGCGTTTAAGGCCCACTGTAATGGATCCGGCCGCAGGCAGGCTGTCGGTGTCGGCGAGATGCCGCCAGTTATCCTGGCTGATTTGTCCGTCTTTAATGAGTGGCATAAACACGCTCCTGGAATGGGGTCAGGCCGACCCGCTGTACGGTTTCAAGAAAAGACTCTTCATCGGCACGCGTGTCCTGGTATACGCTGAAAATGGATTCCACCACTTGAACGATTTCATCCCGACTGACCGCCGGGCCTAGTCGATCACCCAAAGCGGCTTCGGTGGCAGATGAACCACCAAGAGTGATTTGATACCATTCCTCACCTTTCTTATCAACACCCAATATGCCGATATGGCCCACCGTGTGATGGCCACAGCCGTTCATGCACCCGGAAATGTTGATGCGGATATCGCCCAAATCATAGAGATAATCCATATTCTCAAATAGCTGCTGTATGCCATTGGCCACCGCTATGGAAGTGGCATTGGCCAGTGAGCAAAAATCAAGACCCGGGCAACTGATGATGTCGGTGGCCGTGCCGATGTTGGCGGTAGCCAGGTTCAGTTCCGTAAGCCTTTGCCAGAGAGCGTGCAGGTCGGAGAGACGGACATCCGGTAATACCAGGTTTTGGGTATGAGTCACTCGAAGCTCGCCCTGACTGTATCGGTCGGTCAGATCGGCCAGAGCATCCATCTGGGCATCGGTCATGTCGCCAGGTGCCTGACCCGGTGGCTTGAGCGAGAGGAACACTACTCGATACCCTTGAACCTTGTGGGCGACTGTGTTGTGCGTCCACCAGTCAAGAAACGATTGCTGTTCGGCCAAAGCGGCATCCAGAGCAGGGCATTCTGTCGGCAACGCCTCGTAACTCGCCGTGCTGAAAGCGTGCGTTACCCGGTCGATTTCGATTTGATCCAGCGTCAGAGTGTCTCGGATCATGGCCCATTCAGCCTCTACCAGGCGGGTAAATTCTTCCGTACCGAGTTCCTTGACCAAAATCTTGATCCGCGCCTTGTATTTGTTATCCCGTCGACCAAAACGGTTATATACCCTCAAAATCGCTTCCAGATAACTCAGCAAATCGCGTTTTTCCAGGAAGGGACGAATCACAACGCCAATCATGGGGGTTCTGCCCAGTCCACCTCCGACGATCACCTCAAACCCTGTGATGCCGACATCGTTTCTGACCAGTTGCAGACCAATATCGTGTACCTGGGTGGCTGCCCTGTCCTTCGCCGCACCGTTCACGGCAATCTTGAATTTGCGGGGCAGGAAGCTGAACTCAGGGTGAAAGGTTGACCACTGGCGTATGATCTCGCAGTAAACTCTGGGGTCTTCCAGTTCATCAGCAGTGACCCCGGCCAGATGATCGCTGGTCACGTTGCGTATGCAGTTGCCGCTGGTTTGTATGGCGTGCATTTGTACCGTGGCCAGATCGGCCAGAATATCAGGCGTTTCTTCCAGCTTAGGCCAGTTGAACTGGATGTTTTGTCGGGTGGTGAAGTGGCCGTATCCCCGGTCGTAGCGTCTGGCGATGTGCGCCAGCATCCTGAGTTGCCGACTGGACAGCAAACCGTAAGGAATGGCAACCCGCAACATGGGGGCATGCCTCTGTATGTAGAGGCCGTTCATCAATCGCAAGGGGCGGAACTGCTCTTCCGTGAGATCCCCGCTCAGGAACCTTTGGGTTTGATCCCGGAACTGGGCGACGCGTTCGTCTACCACCTTCTGATCGTACTCATCATATTGATACATATTTGAATTCACTCCGCAGCGCAGGAAAGCAAGGTTTCGTAACCGGCAATGATACTACAGGGCCTGCCTCCCCGGTAAATAGGCGTTCATCACGGAGCAGCGCATTATCACTCGCAGTACGTCATGGCCGTTTTTCCTTCTATAATGCGCGACGATTTTCCATGTCACACTGGCCAGTGTGATTGATCACGATTTTTTTATAACATCATCTGATAGAGGGTCTTAACTTGTTACGTGCATTACTGTTGCTATCAACACTGTTCTTGTTGCCCGGACTGGCATCCGCTGAGGAAATTGATGTCCTCGGGCTTACCGATACCCATCGCGGCCTTTACTGTGTACTGATTTTTATCATCTCCTACGCGTTTGTGATGACCGAGGAGTTCACCCATCTCAGAAAATCGAAGCCGGTGATTCTGGCAGCCGGCATAATTTGGGCTCATGTGGCGTACATGGCCGCTGAAAACGGAGTTCCTGCAGAGCACCTACACAAAGTGTTCGAGCATGATCTGCGTGAATATGCCGAACTGTTTTTGTTTTTGCTCGTAGCCATGACCTACATCAACGCCATGGCTGAACGCAACGTGTTTGAAGCCTTGCGTTCCTGGTTGGTCAGCCGTCAATTTGGTTACCGCAAACTGTTCTGGATTACCGGCATAATCACATTCTTTTTGTCCTCAGTGGCCGACAACCTGACCTCGGCCCTGCTGGTTGGTGCTGTGGTTATGGCCGTGGGCGCGAATAGCCCGGCCTTTGTTAGCCTGGGGTTCGTCAATTTGGTGAGTGCCGCTAATGCGGGTGGGGCGTTCAGTCCGTTCGGAGACATCACCACATTGATGGTATGGCAAGGTGGCAAAGCCGAATTTTTCGACTTCTTCATGCTGTTTATTCCATCGGTGGTCAATTTTGTAGTGCCGGCCGCCATCATGCACTTCGCCATTCCCAACGAAACACCCAGTTTCGCTGAAGAAGAACAGGTCAAAATGAAGCCGGGGGCGTTGGTAGTCTGCGGTATGTTTGCCCTGACCATCACCATTGCGGTCAGCTTCAAGCAGTTTCTGCATTTGCCACCCTTTATGGGCATGATGGTCGGTTTGTCTTTGCTGATGTTCTATGGCTACCGCCTGCGGATGACATTCAGCGCAGGTGAAGGGGAGGACAACCACCATCATGGCAACCACCCGGAACGTTTCGACGTCTTCCGCAACGTGCGTGATGCCGAATGGGATACCTTGCTATTTTTCTTCGGTGTGGTCTTTGCCGTAGGTGGTCTGGGCTACATCGGTTATCTTGAACTGGCATCCAAAGCCATGTTTGATGGTTTAGGACCCACGACGGCGAATATCCTGATCGGTATCCTGTCGGCCATAGTCGACAACATTCCGGTCATGTTTGCCGTTTTAAGCATGAATCCTGACATGGATCTCTACCAGTGGATGCTGGTCACACTAACTGCTGGTGTTGGTGGAACCATGTTGTCTATCGGTTCGGCTGCCGGTGTAGCTTTGATGGGAACATCCAAAGGCATGTACACCTTTTTCAGTCACCTAAAGTGGACGCCAGTCATAGCTTTGGGTTACGCGGCCAGTATCCTGACTCATTACTGGATCAACGGTTGACAGAACGCCACGGCCTCTGACGCTAGAGATAAAGGGCATTGCCTTGATGGCAATGCCCTTTTGATTTGCCCTTAGGCCTGGAACAAGCGAGATGCGTAACGTCCTCAACTAAAGTTCTGCACATGAAAGACGATAAAAACACTCAGTTTTAATCGAGTCTACGACCATGGAAATTTCCAAACAAAATACAATTGCCGGTGCTGGTGTCCATGTGTCCAAAAAGGTCGCCCCCGGCCCCGACGCTAAGTCCCAGCCCTCCGGGCTGCAAAATGGTTCCCCCACCCACTCCACTCAATCGTTACCCGAGGAGGCCGGTGTCATGGTGTCTCAGTTAGCACAACGAATGATGGGCGAGTCGTCCGTTGACGAAGCCCGTGTGGCGCGTCTGTCGGCACAGATTCAATCCGGCCAATACCAAATTGACGACCGACGTGTAGCCACCAAAATGATCGAACTGGATGAATCCATTCAGATGAAAGATCATGGCCACTGAGCCATCTGAACTTCTGGAATTGCTGGCCCAGATCCATGAGCATCTGGCCAGTATGCACGCTCTGCTAGGAGAAGAATCAAGTTCCCTGCAAACACGCAATGCCGATAGTCTACAGTCTGTAACGTCACAAAAGTTGGCTTTGGCCGACAGGATCAACGAACTGACCGCAAGACAGAAGCAGCTGCTCGAAGCCTCGGGGTTTTCGGCTGATCGGGACGGAATGGAAGGCTTTTTGACGCAGTGCAACGAAGAATCCAGTTTGAACATCTGGCAGAAAGTGCTCGTATTGACTGCTGATTGCAAGCATCGCAACGACATCAATGGTGCTTATCTGGCACTGCTCGAACGGTACGTCGAATCCACACTGGACATCCTCACAGGCTCCCCTTCCATGGGAGAAACCTACGATCCCAAGGGTTCCAAACGCCGAGGCAGCTCTTCACACCGCTCCTTCACCGTTTGATAACTTCAAACCGAGTGCTTGCAAACGCAAGTTGAATAAGGCAAAATTCCGCTTTTTCGAATTCAGCCACTGGATCGGGTATCAATGAAAACCTTTAGTGCAAAACCCGCCGAAGTCAAACGCGACTGGTACATAATAGACGCCGATGGCAAGACCTTAGGCCGTATCTCCACCGAGATTGCCCGTCGTTTGCGCGGCAAACATAAAACAGAATACACCCCCCATGTCGATACCGGCGATTACATCATCGTAATTAACGCTGAGAAAGTTCGCGTTACCGGCAACAAGGAAAAAGACAAGATTTACTACCAGCACACGGGCTACATCGGAAACATGAAATCCGTAAGCTTGGGTAAGTTGCGTCAGCGTCATCCTGAACGCATTATCGAAACTGCCGTCAAGGGAATGTTACCCCACAATCCATTGGGGAGAGCCATGTTTCGAAAACTGAAGATTTATGCTGGCCCCAATCATAACCATCAGGCCCAGCAGCCCACTTTGCTAGAACTCTAACTGGATCGCCCGGAAAACAATCATGGCACAAGCACAGTATTATGGTACGGGACGACGCAAGAGCGCGATTGCCCGTGTGTATGCGAAAACCGGAACCGGTCGCATCACGATAAATAACAAACAACTCGAAGAATATTTCGGCAGAAAAACCGACTGCATGCTAGTTAGGCAACCACTAGAAACTGTCGCCATGACTGACAAGTTTGATGTAGTTGTGAAAGTCATAGGTGGAGGGCCTACTGGCCAAGCCGGGGCCATACGCCATGGTTTAAGTCGCGCACTCATAGCTTTCGATGAAGCCTTGCGTCCGCCACTCCGCAAAGCCGGTTATGTTACCCGCGATGCTCGTGAGGTTGAACGTAAGAAGGTCGGTTTGCACGGTGCCAGAAGAAGACCACAATACTCCAAACGTTAATCATTTTGGTTCATTTGGGGGATCGTCTAGCGGCAGGACTACGGACTCTGACTCCGTCAACCTAGGTTCGAATCCTAGTCCCCCAGCCAGAAAAAACAAAGGGCTTAGCCGAAAGGTTAAGCCCTTTTATTTTGGACACTGAGTGGAGATAAAATCGCTTATTCACACGCCCCGATACGGTAAGCCAAAACTATCGGTTTATTATCAGCAAACGATTGGGCGGAAAACTAATGAGAAAAAAGAAGACGAAACCAAAGTGTGGGGATGGGGTTTTGTTCCGCCTTCTGGGGAAGTGTTCTTGTAAACTCTCTGCGAGATGAACATAAAAACCGGATACCCGTATTGAAACGGATATCCGGTTCGAAACACCACACCGCCCTGTGTCACGTTCCGATACTCTACGGAACATCCTGCTCCGACTGAACACTCCGTGTCCGTTGCGATCATTCCCGTTTCCCTTCGCTACATCCTGAATCCCTTGCCGGATGTCATCCTGACTCCTGACCCGTCGTTCTCGGCGAGTGGTGACATTAAACCCCATCCCGACCCGATACAAAATAAGTAGGAATGCTGTAAATACCGAAGTGTTTTGCGAAGACAAAAAAAAGCCAGTAAAACTGGCTTTTTAAATGGGTGTATGGTGCCTCGGGCCGGAATCGAACCGGCACGCCGGTTTAGAGCGCGGGATTTTAAGTCCCGTGTGTCTACCAGTTTCACCACCGAGGCAAATTAATGGGAGAACTATGCGGTCTGCAATCCGTGCCGACCTGCACTGAGTACTAATTCTACATCATTCCTGACGCCCAGTTTCTCGTAAGCTCTGCGGCGATAGGTATTAATGGTTTTTATGCCAATATCCAAAGTCTCGGCTATGGCCTCTATATCCTTACCTTGGAGTATCAATAGAATGATCTGCATTTCTCGTACGGACAACTTGCCGAACGATGCTGAAACCCAATCCGAGTCATTATGTTTCGACAGGTTTTCCCTGACTTCCTGCCCGACATAACATTCTCCTTTCGCTACCTTGTGTATCGCCTCCAGCAATTCATCCTGCCCGCAGTTTTTCGATAGATAACCCCGTGCGCCTAGATTCATCAACTGGGTGGGCAAACCTCCATCCGCGTGAACCGTCAGTATAATGACAAACAGGGACGGGCTAACTGCACACAGACATTTTAAGGTTTCCACTCCGCCCATGCCGGGCATATTAACATCAAGCAGTACCACATCGGGATTCAGGTACTCCACTTTTTTTACTGCTTCTTCTCCTGATGAAGCACAGCCTTGTATGACGATGGCGGGATCATCTTCCAGAATACCAGCAATCCCCAAACGCATCAGTTCATGGTCATCTACTATCAGGACATTGATCATGGGGAAATCGAAGTATGCCTACCTCCAGCGGGAGGGGCATTCAAACCAATCTGGAGCGGGCGACGGGATTCGAACCCGCGACATTCAGCTTGGGAAGCTGACACTCTACCAACTGAGCTACACCCGCATGGAAGTCATTTTAAGCCTATTCAGCATCACCGTCCAACCTGGAATGGCGACCAAACCACCTGCCAAGCCCGAAAGCCCTTGCAGGATGCCAGTAATCGACCGGAATCCAACATTCTGCATAGGCAATGGTAATACCCTTCACAATCCACTTATGTGGAATGACGGCAAAACCTGTCCCGGACGAACCCGGGACAGGACGCTTAATGGCTGGGTGGTATCAAAGAAATAACACCACACCTTAGTCAGCCATTAGAGCTGGTCAGCGTTCTTGCTGAGGTAGTCGGCCACACCGCTGGCGTTTGCGGTCATGCCAGACTTACCTTTGCTCCAACCGGCTGGGCACACTTCACCGTGCTCTTCAAAAAATTGCAAGGCATCCACCATGCGAATCAATTCATCCATGTTGCGGCCCAGGGGCAGATCATTAACCACCTGATGACGCACTACGCCGCTGCGGTCGATCAGGAACGTGCCACGGTAGGTGACAGCCGCGCCTTCTACTTCGACATCATAAGCTTTTGCAATCTTGTGGTTGACATCGGCCACCATGGTGTAACGCACCGGGCCGATACCGCCCTTGTCAACCGGGGTGTTGCGCCAGGCACTGTGGGCAAATTGCGAATCTACAGAAACGGCAATGACTTCAACACCCCGTTGCTTCAGTTCATCAAGACGATGATCCAAGGCCACCAACTCGGTGGGACATACGAAGGTGAAATCCAGAGGATAGAAAACGATCGCGACGTATTTGCCACAGGTTTCCTTGGCGAACCAATAGGAATCCACGATGGAACCATCGCCCAATACAGCGGCAGATTGAAAATCAGGGGCTGCTTTACCGACTAAAACGCTCATCTAATTGTCTCCAAGGTTTTATGATTTGGCTGGGAAGGGAAGATCGAGGTTCGGTAATCGGGATCGGTTATCCAAACGAGCACCGAACACAGCGGACGGCTATTCTACACTAAAATAGTCAGAAATAGCCCATACCCCGTAGCGAGTGATACACGCCAGTCTCACTGATGTAGTCGAGTACGGCATCAGGCAGCAGGTAACGGGCACTGCGTCCAGTCACCAAGGCCTGGCGGATATAGGTAGCGGATATGTCCAGTTGTATCACATCCAGCAACAAAACCCGCCCGGCCAAGGTTCCCTGTAGCTCACAAGGCTGATCGACCAGACGCCCCGCCACTGCGCCAGCCAGCGGCTCAGGCCATTGAGTATCTGTGTTAGGACGACGCATCACGATGAAATGCGCCAGATCAAACAGGCGTAACCACTCGTGCCAGGCGGGCAAATGTCTGAACGCATCCAGCCCCGTGATAAGGCACAAAGGGACACCCGCCCACTCGCTCCTAAGGCTGGCCAAAGTATCGACCATATACGAAGGCCCGGGGCGTTCCAGTTCCCGACTATCGACGACAAACCCTGGCGTGTGGTCATCTAATGCCAGTTCCAGCATCTTCCGACGCTGCTCAGGGCTGGCCATGGGGCGTGACCTATGCGCGGGTTCCCGACAGGAAACAAACCGGATTTCATCCAGGCCCACGGCTTCGCGCACCTCTAATGCCGTGCGTAAATGGCCGTAATGCACCGGGTCGAAGGTGCCGCCATAAATTCCCTTCATTTGCGGATGTGGCCGTCACCTAGCACGATGAATTTCTGAGTGGTCAAGCCTTCCAGGCCGACAGGACCCCGAGCATGTAGCTTGTCGGTGCTGATTCCGATTTCCGCCCCCAGTCCGTACTCATAGCCATCCGCAAAGCGGGTAGACGCATTGACCATCACCGAACTCGAATCCACCTCGCGCAGGAAACGCCGCGCCCTGGAGTACTCTTCGGTGACGATGGTGTCGGTGTGACGGGAACCGTGTTGCTGGATGTGATCCATAGCCGCATCCAGACCGGCCACAACCCGGATCGAGAGTATGGGGGCCAGGTATTCCGTATCCCAATCCTCGGCTGTGGCAGGCACGATTCCGGGCAACAGCTCTACAGTTCTCGCGCACCCGCGCAACTCCACCCCTTTTTCCTGAAAGCGTCGTGCCAGTTCAGGCAGAGCGACGGCGGCAATATCGGCGGCCACCAACAGAGTTTCCATGGCATTACACACACCATAACGCTGCGTTTTGGCGTTGAGCGCGATGGCATAGGCCTTATCCAGATCGGCCCGATCATCAATGTACACATGGCAAATACCGTCCAGATGCTTGATAACCGGTATGCGAGAATCCTTGGCGATGCGCTCAATCAGGCTTTTCCCTCCACGGGGCACGATCACATCCACATATTCGCTCATGCCCAGCAGTACCCCTACGGCCTCTCGATCCGTAGTTGCGATCAGTTGCACCGCGTTGGCCGGTAAACCGGAAGCGTCCAGGCCCTCACGAATACAAGTAGCCAACATCCGGTTGGAATGTATGGATTCAGAACCACCCCGCAGTATGCAGGCATTGCCCGATTTGAGACACAAGGCGGCAGCATCTGCGGTGACATTAGGGCGAGACTCGTAAATGATGCCGATAACACCTAGAGGCACTCGCATCCGCCCCACCTGAATACCGGAAGGACGATAGGTAAGATCGGTCATGACTCCAACCGGATCAGCCAAGGCCGCCACTTCCCTCAGTCCTGCCGCCATACTGGCAATGCGCTGCGGAGTGAGGGTCAGGCGGTCTAGGGCCGCAGCATCCAGTCCGGCTTGTCTTCCAGCGTCAAGATCAAGCGCGTTCGCTTCGGAGATACGACCCGCCCGGCTTTCAAACCGATCAGCGATGGTGCCAAGAGCCTGGTTTTTGGCTGCGGTTTCGGCGCGACTCATGAGGCGAGACGCCGCCCGAGCCTCAATGCCCAAGGTCTGCATATACAGAGAGAGGTTTTCGATCATAGTGTTAAGAGATAAGTAGCAAAAGAATGGGTGTGCCGGTTTCAGCTTGGGCTGGAGTCAGCCCATACGATACGCGCATGAAGTTGCAGTGGGCCGGTGTTATCCTGCCAAAGACCCTGTTTGACCGTCAGGCGCAGACCATTTCGGTTGTAGTTGATCCAGCGTCCATGGCTCCGAAACCCAACGGCTACCCGGTAAACGCCGGGCATCAGACCCAACATAGGCAAATATACGCCGAGACTGGCGTGCCCGCACTCCAGGGACTCCGGCCGATGATGATGCCCTGAATCAACACTGGCGACCAGTTCATCACGCCCACCGAAAAATTGCAGCACCAAAGTCAGTTCAGACCGGTAAGCCTCGCAATAAACCCCCAACGCGAATTCGGCCGGCGTACTGGTATGCAGCGTGGCCTGATGCGAATGATTGTTGCAGGTGAACGAACGTATAAACACACCTTCGGCGCAATCCTCACTCATCCATTCGGATAACGCATGGCCCGTCGGCAAGGGATGCTGAAATCCCACTGCTTGATAGTACATACGGTACAACTCGTCGGTAACCCCGCACCCCAACCGTTCTCCATCGAACAACAACAAACAGCGATCGGCCACCCAACGGATATTCATTTCCGAATGCGACACCATCAGCACGGTGGTTCCTTGTCGTTTCAGTTCGCGGATACGTTCCAGACTGCGGGCCTGGAAAGCCATATCTCCTACGGACAACACTTCGTCAATCAGCAAAATATCCAGGGGAACTGCGGTGATCAGGGCAAATTCCAGCCGACTGTACATGCCGTCTGAATACTGCTTGACCGGCCTGTC
>JBPCSC010000027.1:0-3201 GCA_051007495.1 Methylococcaceae bacterium
TCCCTGGCGGAACGACGGGTGTGTGCATACCGTAGTGAGTACAGGAAAGGGGGGGGCTTATCCCGAACTCACGTTAAGTAAGCAAAGAGTAAGGTCATGAATCATATAGAAGTCCCGGAAAATCTAATGAAAAAAATTACAGCATTTGCCATGCTTACTGAACAAACACCAGAACAGTGGGCGCTTAAGATGCTTGAAGAGCGCATCGATCACCAAAGCGCGTATCAGGAAACAGCCTACCTGATGAGTTCGCCGAAGAACCGCGAACGCCTCGGACAGGCGATTGAAGAGATCAGGCTCGGGCAAGTTCAGATACATACCCTGTATCCATCGGTAACCCGCGTGGTCCCCCTGGCTGATTATGTGCTTGAATTGACCTTCAGCAATGGAGAAAGCGGCACACTGGACATGAAACCCTATCTGAATTTTGGCGTTTTTACTCGACTCAAGGATTATGGTTCATTTCAAAAAGTCAGTGTTTTTTTGACACGATAGAATGGGATGTCGGTTCTGATCTTGATCCTGAGTGTGTTTATGAGAAATGCAGCCCGCGTTGGCTTGAACAACGCAAAACCCCGACGACAAACTTTAATGAATAACATAACCCAGATGGAGTCTTGATTATGCGCGTAGTGAATTTCCCTGATGCACAAAATAGCCTCAAAAACGTAATCGATCAGGTTATCGACGATGCCGACTACACGGTTATCGTGCGACAGAACGCACCCGATGCGGTGGTGATGTCGCTTGATACCTTCAACGGCTTGATGGAGACCTTCCATCTGCTCAAATCGCCCGCCAATGCGGCCCACCTGGCCCATTCCATCGAGCAGTACCGCCAGAATCGGGTCATGGAACAGGATACTGACCTGGACTCTGGCCGCTTGGGCAGATTACGAATATTGGCAAAGCCAGGATCGCAAAACCCTCAAGCGCGTCAATGCCCTGATCAAGGACTGCCTGCGCCACCCTTTCGAAGGTATTGGGAAACCTGAACCCCTGAGAGAAAATCTCTCGGGGATCTGGTCTCGCCGTATCGACGACATACATCGATTCGTGTATTGCGTCGATGACCAGGCACTGGTGGTAATCGCCTGTCGCTACCACTATTAGCTCCTGCTCCGATAGCACCACTCAAATAAGTCAACAGGAATAAAGCATGTATTGGGATGTAGTTGATATTAGTCCAATAGCCACTCGGGAATGGGCCGTGCGGTTTGCCGATGGACTGAGCGGGACGATACGCATGGATTTGTCTTTTTGTAAGGGCGTATTTGAATCATTGCGTTCAGACGACAGGGTGAAACAGGCCATGATAGAAGCCGGGGTGGTCAGTTGGCCTAATGGTCTGGATCTGGCACCAGACACGATGTATCGAAAAATCAAAAACAGCCCTGATCGGTGCTACGTGTTGACGTAGCTCAATCCCCATACCTGAACCTTTCTTTTCCACAAAAAACAGGAGACCTTAAATGTCCGCTTATTCTACAGACACGACAACCAAACCCCTGACCGTGGCCGATGCCACCTTGGACCTGTCCAAACTCAATACTGCCAGTCAGCAACTCGAATGGGTGGATATCGTCACCCTGCTCAATAACCGGGGCGCCAAGCTGGAACTGATTACCCGTCTGCAAGAGCTTTGGTATAAAACCAAAATCATCGCCAGGGAAGTGGTCAATGTCGGTCGTATCATCCTGATCAAAATCTGGGAGTTCATCAAGGCCAATCCGAATCTGGTGCTGGGGGTGGTGATTGGCGCGGCTTTGGGCGCCCTGACCAACCTGATTCCTTTCGTTGGCCCGTTGCTGGCGCCCATCGCCATCGTCATGGGCACCACGATTGGCGCTCTGGCCGGTCATCGTCTCGAGAAACTCGAAGGCGGTGAAACGGTATCCGGTTCGATGTTCGAGGATCTCATTACCCTGGCCAAACGGTTCCTGCAATTACTCGCCGATATTTTCATCGCCCTCAAAGATACGTATTTTGCCAATGGATTGTGAGCCATGAATCAGCCGATTGAAAAGCCTGATCTGAATCAGTATGCAAAAACCTACCGGGAAACCCAGGGGCGGGATAAGCTAAGCCTGTTGTTTGAAATCATGACGACCCTGGGCGGCGGGATCGCGGGGCGTTACAGTGCCCAGAGCATTGCCGGCTGGTTCGGGGCCAATATCACCACCGTCACTTATGCAAATCCACTGGCCGCCAAGGCACTGTCCATCCTCCCGGCCGGACTGGTGAAGGCAGTCGGCGTTACGGCTGCGGCGACCACCACCATCACCACCCCGGTGGCCTGGGTGATCGGCAGCATACTGACCTGCGCCACCATCGGCTGGGGTGTGGCCCGTTTGCTACGGAGTGGCGGGATGCAGGACGAACGCCGCAAGAACCTGGGGCGTAGTCTTCTGGAAAAAATGGAACAACTGTTTCACGCCCAAAAGCAGGCCAAAACAGCGCTTACACCGGATGAGCAGGCCGCGCAACGGGCTACCGTGGAGGCTGGTTTGCGGGAACTGGCCGAGGCCAAAATCATCACGGCTGAGCGGGTGGAGGATTACATCGAAAAGCTGCGGAACGGTCAGATTCCCTTGAGTGTGGCCATCCATCTGTTGCAGGAATATGGCCGGGAATTGCAAAACCCTTCGCTGAACGGGACAGCCGATCTCGATACCGAACTGGCCAAAGCCGCCTCGGCCCGGGCTTTTACCGTTCTGTACAAGGGCGTGGCGCAAAGCGAAAACCCGAAGCCTGATTATTTCAAGGCCATGCAGACCCGGTTCGGGCTGGATGAAAAGCGGGCGATGGATTTGTACAGTGACGCCCCCATGGACTATGCACCCGAAGTGAGCGCCGGACAATTGCGGGAGATTTTTACGGAAACCGTGATTCAGAATGCCCTGAGTGCCTTGCAGGAAACCGCCCGCAGCATGGAGCAAGGTCAGGCCGCTTTCGTCCGTTTTCAGCAGGTGGAACGGATACTGGAGGCCCAATTGCAGGAACAACTCGGCCGTCTCGATCAGGCCGGGAAAGAGGCCCGCCAGGCGATTGGGCGGCTGTGAGGAGCGTGAATTCGGGATAAGGCGATCGGGTCGAGGTAACGGGATTACGCCCGTTACCCCTCCCACACCACCGGACATGCGGTTTTCCGCATCCGGCGGTTGGACTCGGCGACTTATTAACTAAGTTATTGGGTCGCAA
>JBPCSC010000028.1:0-1244 GCA_051007495.1 Methylococcaceae bacterium
CGTTTCTCAACTTCCTTTTCCCATAAGGCTTCTTCCAGTTCCAGTTGGATCGTCTTTTGTTGGCGCAGGTAGTCCTGGCGGGTTTGGTAGAGGTGATAGTCCGATTCTTTTTCTGAAAACCGTTCGATGACGTTCATGACTTGCTCCATTTCAGGGGTGTGCATCCACTCCGGTAGTTGGGTGTTATCCAGTTTTTCTCCTTCCTTGAACAATTTGATCCAGCGTTCTTCTTCGGTGGTGACGGCTGCATTTTCGTCAAACTTGGGCAGTTCTACGACCCAGATGCCGCCGTTGTCCAGCAGAACTTTAGCGTTCTCATCACGCAGTTTGAAGTTGTGGACATACTTTTCATCGTCCTGGATGATCCGGGCATCCATCAGCCAGATCGAGTAGGTGGGTTTGAGTGCCCGGTAGTTTTCGCCTTCTTTCAGTTGTTTGCTGTAGATGTCAGCCCAGGTGTAGGCCATGCGGGCGGGGATGTTGCTGTAGTTGAGCAACTGGATTTCAATCTGGTGCAGGCGTTGGGCTTCGTCCCGGGCCTTGATGTCAACGATGCTGAGCTTTTCATCGCGCATTTCCTTGTCGTTGTAGGGGTTGAGGATTTCAACCGCAACGATGGGCGAGTCCAGTTCAGCCGTCAGCATGGCGTTGAGGAAGTGGATCAGCAGGTTGATGTTGTCTTCAGAGCCTAAGATGGCTTTGAAAACGCAGTCTATTTTGGGGTCGATGGGGTGTTTCATGGTGGGGGCAGTTTAGCATGTGGGATGGGGTGGGACGATGGGAGGGATGGGGATGAGGGCGCAAAAAAAACCGCCCCGAATCAGTAAAGAAACGGGGCGGTGGGTTCGGTCGTTGTGACCGGGTTGTTTGTCAGTGGTGGATTACGTTTTACCTACCGTGCATCCATTCGGAACGCTGGAGCGTTCCCGGCGATAGGGGTAGGGAAGGCTTATGCCTCCCCTCCAAATGGATAAGATTTAGTCAAAACAAAGGTCGCCGTAGAAAACCTTTACAGGTGAGGTATATATACTTTTATTAGCGTATATACCTTGCCCCGTATCAGCCTCCCGGCACAGATCCGGACGTGCGCTACTAACGCATCCGGCTCCTGCGTCGAGTCAGACGCTTAGTCGCTGCCCTCACGGACAGTCCAACCCATGACTCGGGGTTCCGGTGGCTCGCTACGCCTTTCCGGATAGAGGACTTTCACCTCCAATCTCTTGCCAGCTTATCCTGGCGCACTG
>JBPCSC010000029.1:0-1744 GCA_051007495.1 Methylococcaceae bacterium
GGCAACAGCGGCACAAGCAATGCCAATGTCACCGTCAGTCTGTCAGCGGCCTCCAGCCAGACCGTTACCGTGAACTACGCCACCCTCGATGGCACGGCGACTGCCGGATCGGACTATACCGCCGCCAGCAGCAGCCTGACCTTCGCCCCCGGCGAAACCAGCAAAACCATCTCCATACCGGTAATCGGCGATACCACGGTCGAAAGCGATGAAACCTTCCAGGTACAACTGAGCAATGCCGCCAGTGCTGTCCTCAGTGCCACGGCCAGTGCCGCCACGGTGACGATTATCAACGACGACAGGCTAACACCCACCGTCACCGTGGCCAGCAACACAAGCACGCTGAAAGCCGGCGACACCGCCACGCTTACGTTCACCTTCAACGTCATTCCCATCGGTTTTACCGCCAGCGACATCAGTTTGAGCGGTGGCAGCGTGGGCGGTTTGTCGGTCGATGTCACCGGTAAGGTTTACACCGCCACGTTCACCCCCACCGCCAATACCAACAGCCTCAACGCCAGCATCAGTGTTGCGGCCAACAGTTACACCGACAGCGCAGGCTACAACGGTGCGGCCAGTAATAGCCTGAGCTTGAGCGGCGATACCCAGGCCCCAACCTTGACCAGCAGCACCCCGGCAGACAACGCCACCGGAGTTGCCCTTGGCAGTAATCTGGTCTTGAACTTCAGCGAAACCGTACAGGCCGGAACCGGCAATATCATCCTCAGCAACGGCACGGATACCCGCACGATCGGCATCAGCGACACCAGTCAGGTGAGTTTCAGCGGCACTGGCGTGACGATTAACCCCACGGCAGATTTACTGGGCGGAGGCAATTACTACCTACAACTGGCCAGTGGAGTCATACGCGATGCAGCGGGAAATGCCTATGCGGGAATCAGTGATACCACCACGCTGAACGTCACAACCCAGGCCACCACCAGCGGCATTCAGGCCACACTCACCGGCACCTCAGGTAATGACACCTTGAACGGAGGCACAGTTAATGACGCTCTGTACGGTCTGGAAGGTAATGACCTACTGAATGGCTACGGTGGCGATGACTGGCTGGAAGGTGGAGAAGGTTATGACACCCTCTCCGGAGGTCTGGGCGCGGATACGCTGGTGGGAGGCGCGGTGACGGGCGAGGATACCGGCTACAACAACCTTTCCGGTGGTGCCGGTAACGACAGCCTGATTGGAGGTACGATTTTGGATTGGCTCTACGGAGAAGACGGTAACGATACGATACTGGGCGGGGGAGGCGATGACACCATTGATGGGGGGGCGGGAAATGACTCCATGATGGGGGGGGTGGGTAATGATCAGATTGGTGATCCAGGTTATGGCAGTAATTGGATTAATGCGGGTGATGGAGACGACACGATTGTTGTGGGTTACTACCCATACACAAGCTACAGCACCAGCGACAGCACCACCATCACCGGTGGTGCCGGGCGGGACATTTACACTTTGTATGGTTACGGTGCTTCGCTGGTGATTAGAGATTTTGCGGTCGGCGCGGGTGGCGATACGCTGGACATCAACACGATACTGACTAGCCGCAGCACGGGTTATACCAGCGGCAATCCGTTTGGCAGCCTGGGTTATCTGCGTGTGCAACAAGAGGGAGCCGATACCGTGCTGCAATGGGACAGTGACGGCGCGGCGGGGAACAGTGCGACCTGGCAAACCCAGGCCCGCCTGCAAAACCTGACGGCATCCAGCCTGACCGGAGCCAACT